>QHPW01000052.1:0-11088 GCA_003219675.1 Verrucomicrobiota bacterium | reverse complement strand
CCAAATTGGGCGCAACCCACAGGGCGGCATGTCTTTTGGCCGGAGGCGTCGTTGCTCGCTCCTTACAGATCCGCTGCGGGATATGCTCGTCGCTCGCGCCTAGCCTCCGCCCAAAATCCATTGCCGCGAACGTGTGCGTATTTATGAAATAGACCACTTAGTTATGCCCCGGATTCAAGGCGGCATGGGAATCATCAATCCGAAGGCGAATCGCCCCGGGACGATCGGGCTTATTGCCGCGAAGGGCGCATCGCGCTACCTCGTCAGTTGCTATCATGTCCTTTGCCGTCCCGATCTCACCGCGTTCCAGAAGGGCGAACCGATTTATCTCGCGGCAGACGTGAACCAGGCTGTGCCCGTGGCGCGCGCCGAACAAGGCCTCGCCGATCTGGATGCCGCCGCGGCTTTGGTTGTCGATGGCGTGGAAGCGTTCGCGGGAATCATCGGTCTCGCTCCGCTCGCTGAACCGGCCGAACCGGAGGAAGGAATGACCGTGGTCAAGGTCGGACACGCCACCGGCAAAACCGAGGGCCAAATCTGCCGCGTTGAAGCGGATGACGTGTGGATTGAACCTCTTGCGGGTGCCGCGGGCGGGCCTATCAGCGGCGGCGGTGATTCGGGGACTGTATGGGTCTGGAAAGACACCTGGGCGCCGGTGGTTCTTCACACAGGCACCAACGACACGGGAGTGATTCCTTACGCGCGCGGCCTGTCGCTCCTGCGAGCGCTCGACAGCCTGGGGCTCAAGATACTGTCCGACGGATGACGTCGCACGGCGGGATTTCGCGGCCGCCGTTGAAGTTGTTACCCGCGCGAAACGGCTGGTCGGCGCCTCGCTCTCAGTCGAGGCGTTTCACCCGGATGTTTTTGTAACGGACAACGCTTTTCGGATCATGGGCCTGCAACCCGAACGTGCCTTCGTCCAGCTTGCGGGTGAAATCTCTGCCTGGCTGAGTTCCAGGCGGCTCGGTGTACTCGAAGATGACCTGTCCGTCAATCTTTACCGTCACCTTGTTGCCCTTCACGATGATGTGCTGCGTCCACCATTTGTTGTCTTTCGCGGGCGTGGAAGCGACGTTCACGACATCATACAGGCTGCCGATTTTTTTCCAATCGGTATGGCTGACATTCACCTGGCATTCGAAACCATGCTTCGGCCAGTCGGTTTCCTGATATCGCGTGTGAAAATAAATGCCGCCATTCGAACCCGGCTCCGTCATGACATCGACTTTCAGTTCGAAATCCCTGAACGGCTTCCCGTCGCCGACATAAAACAAATGGTCGCGCGGGCCGTGGGCGACGAATGCGCCGTTCTCGATTCTCCAGGTGTCGGGGTGCTCGGTGGCCGCCTTCCAACCATTGAATGTTTTACCATCAAAGAGGGACACAAACCCCTCTTCGGATTCCGCCGCCCCGAGGCGGGCAACGGCGAGACCGGCAAGAAGCAATGGGGTCAGGAATGTGGATTTCATGACGGGGACGTTATACAAGCGTGTGCCGGACGCAATCGCAATATCTTGGACTTATTTCGCAGCACGGGTAAAACCGGAGACGGTTGGAAAGGTTGTGCATGGCGCGTTGGTTTTGTTACCTTATCGGTAACTCACTACCATGAAGAAATTGTTGTTAAACCTGCCAATCATGGCAGCGGCCATTTTTTTGAGCACATGGGGCCGCAGCGAGCCGAGCGCTCGCGTGCCCCTCGCTGTCGCGCGCAACAATGCCAATGCCATCGTTTCCTGGCCGTACCCGTCCACTGGATTCGGTCTCGAATTCTCGACGAACCTGAGCGCGACGGGCTGGCAGCAAGCCGCCGGAACCGCGGTCTCCAACAATGGCCGCTGGGAAGTTACGGCACCGGCCAATCTGCCGGGCGGCTTCTTTCGCTTGAAGAATCACGTCCAACATTTTGGATTCTGGGCAGGATCATTGGCCCCGCAAGGATCCATCGTTGAACAGCGCGGCTCGGTAAACTTCACGTATCTTCAAGCGGGGTTTAGTGGGGCTTTATCAGACCAGGCCATGGCCTCGGGAATGAGATTGCTGGTCCCTTCTCCTGACTTTAGCGACACCAACGCCGTCAACGCGATTAAACCTTACATCAACAGCATCCTTGCTTTCTTCATGAGGGATGAACCCGATTGCGTCGCTGGCGGAAACCCGAGTACGTTAAATACACTGTTAACCTCCATTGAGGCTGAAATCGCCAAGGTGCACGCCAATTTCCCGGGAGCCAAAACCATGTTTACGGTCGGTTGCGGTTTTTGGACCTATAATAATTTCCGCATTCCCAACGGTATGGATTATATCGCGATTGAAAGTTACGGGAGCACGGGCGATCCCGCCACGACCAAAAGCGAATGGTTGGCCAAAATCAATCATTTGAAATCTTATATGAATAGCTCCCAACGAATCTTCCTGATGCCGGGCGGCACCGAAGGCTATGGGAGTGAATGCCAGCTTATCGAAAAAGCAAACGACATTTACAATTACGCGCAGACCGATCCGTTGGTCATTGGCGTGTTTCCGTTTGACTGGTACAGCGATAATTATGATTGCGCGAGTGTGGGCCAATTCTGCGGCAACGGAGTCCCGGCCACCAACTACGCCATCCCTGTCGTTGGCGGCCGGAGCGCGCGCGATCTGCCCAACTTGCGCGCGCGCTATATTCAGATCGGACAATCGGTCATGAGCGGCCCTTTTCTGGATGTGGGCGCGGGCGGCCCTGCGATCCAATTCCTGGGCGGTCCCGAGCTGCCCACGTCGCCCTGGATTCCCTCCCAGACGGGAGGAACAGATGGAACAACGCTCGTCGTTGATTTTTTTGACCCGAACCTCGGCGCCACGAACCAGGCCATGCGAATCGACTCCGGCTCAAATGCGAACGAGTGGTACGTTGGACCCCTGGCTCTGGATGAAATGGCAGTCGGCGCGCGATTTCGCCTTGT
Organism: Verrucomicrobiota bacterium; assembly: GCA_003219675.1. Classification (GTDB taxonomy): domain Bacteria; phylum Verrucomicrobiota; class Verrucomicrobiia; order Limisphaerales; family AV2; genus AV2. The sequence continues at coordinate 8,140 of QHPW01000052.1, read as the reverse complement.
GGACTTCAGTCCCACTGGCAAGGAAAACCTTTTGTGTTTGACCACACGTTCCACGCCGATGTCCCCGGCGCCCGCCATCACGCTTGTCAATGGCCGTTACAAACTCTGGAGTTATGTGAACTCCGATAAGCAGATAATGGACCTCGGCCCGGCCGTAACCGATGCCTGGCACATCGCCTATCTCTACGCCCGGAACGACGGTAAGGTTAAGTTGTGGTGGGATGGGAATCTGGTTTTTGACGGCGCGGCGCCGCTGGTCAATCCGTTTGATGGCTACGTCGAATGGGGCAGCGGCTCGTGGCAATACGACGCGACAACGACAGTTGACTTTGATTGGGTTGCTTACGGCAATAACTTTTGATCTGCGTCAACTCCAACGGAGTTGTGTCATTCATCTCCGCCGTAGCGGCGGTCTATGACCGCCGAATCCAAACAAACCAACGGCGCTCACAGAGCGCCGCTACAGATCAAACATGTCCTCGCGCTTCCAAGGGAAAAATCTCTCCTTGATACGGCCAGTCTTCGAGACGCGCAGCCAGATGTTTGCGCACGGGATTTTCCGCCACGTAAAGCCAGTTCTCCGAATACGATTCTTCGGAGCGCATCACGTGGTCGAAGAATCCTTTCTGCCAGTGCGGGGCTGGAACATTCATTTCACGAAGAGTCTTGGAAAACGAGTTCTTCAGGCTCTTCATCCAATCAGAAAGCAGAGAAAGACGGCTGTCACAGACCGCCGCTACAACGCGCCAATCTGCTTGAGCCGTTCTGGAGACGGCGAAAGGAGTTTGTCCTGCATCGCAGGACGAAGGGCCGCAAAGGCCGAGCGGGCGGGCGCGAGCGAGTCCATCCCGTTGGGATTCGCGAACGGACTTGAGATCCATTGCGCCGAAGGTTACGACTCTATTGGAAACACCCAGACTGATGCAGCCATTCCAAGCTTATTTGAAAACTGAAACTGGCGAGGCAATGGAGGTTTGACAAAAGCTCTCATCGGCCAATGTCGAATCTCCTCCGTAAGCAATGGCATCAGTTTAATTCTTTGCCCCCGCCGGCTCCTCTTCAAAATCCACAGTCATTCCTCATTTCTTCGGTGGCAATTCGCGGATGAACGACCACGAAACCTCCGCCACTTGTCCATTGTCGTAGCGGACAAAAAATCCGTGACGCAACTCATCGTCTTGCTCAACACTCCGCACTACGGCTTTTGGCGAAATTCTATTGGCTTTGCGTATCGTGGCGTGCGGCTCCAAAAAGGAAAGCCCGTCGTCGAACTCAACCTCAAAGGCGTCTTCCCACTGGCGATAAGTGACGTTCTTCACGCGGGAAAATCTCGCTTTACCGAATGGCGCCTTGAGCGGATTCAGGACTTTCATAAACGATTCTCGTCAATCAGTTGCCGGATAATCCCTACCACTTTTCGCGGCGGCTGCCAATCATCAAGCGGCTGCAGGTTTTCCACGGTAAGACGGCCCAACAGCTCGCCGTTGCATGTCAAAGACATGCACATGCCGCGGCGGGTGATCGCCTATCCACCACTCGAAAATGTAGCCGCCGCGCCGAATTCTCCCCATATCTTTAGTTCGTCGCTCCCGCCAGCTCTTCCTCGAAATCGACAATCATTCCAACGTGGAATTCGTAACGCGGAGTGCGGAATGAAGGCGTCGCATTCAATTCAGTTCTTCGTGGCCGCAAGTTCCTCCTCAAAATCCACAATCTCCTTGATCTGCACCAGGAACCAGCGATCGATTCGCGTCAGGTTGAAAATCTCCTCAACAGTGAAACCGGCGCGGAGGGCGTGGCGGATGAAGAAGATGCGTTCGGCGTTGGGCACGCTCAGCTTGCGGCTGATGACGTCGCGCGGGAGGATGTCGCGGTCGCCATACACTTCCGTGCCGATGCGCCAGGGCTTGCCGTCGCCACCCAAACCGCTGCGTCCAATTTCCAGCGAGCGCAGGCATTTCTGCAGGCTCTCCTTGAACGTCCGGCCAATGGCCATGGCTTCGCCCACGCTCTTCATCTGCGTGGTGAGCGTCGGGTCCGCTTGCGGGAATTTCTCGAAGGCAAACCGCGGGATCTTGGTAACGACATAATCAATGGTCGGCTCGAAGCTGGCCGGGGTTTCGCGCGTGATGTCGTTCTTGATTTCGTCAAGCAGGTAGCCGACGGCGAGTTTGGCGGCGATTTTCGCGATGGGAAATCCGGTGGCCTTGGACGCGAGCGCGGAACTGCGGCTGACGCGCGGGTTCATCTCTATGATGACCATGCGTCCGTTGTCAGGGTTGACGCCGAACTGGATGTTCGAACCGCCGGTCTCGACGCCCACGGCGCGGATCACGGCGAAGCTCTGGTCGCGCATGATCTGAAACTACTTGTCGGTCAGCGTCTGGATGGGCGCGACGGTGATGGAGTCGCCGGTGTGAACGCCCATGGGATCGAAGTTCTCGATGGAGCAGATGACGACGCAGTTATCGGCCTGGTCGCGCATCACCTCCATTTCGTATTCCTTCCAGCCGAGGAGGGATTCCTCGATGAGGATTTCCGAGACAGGGGACAGGTCCATGCCGCGCTTGGCGAGTTCGTCGAACTCGTCGCGGTTGTAGGCAATGCCGCCGCCGGTGCCGCCGAGGGTGAATGCCGGGCGGATGATGAGCGGGAAACGGCCGATCCTGTCCGCGACAGCGCGGGCTTCCTCCATATGGTGCGCCGTGCCGCTGATGGGGACGTCGAGGCCGATGGAGAGCATGAGTTGCTTGAAGGCTTCACGGTCTTCGCCTTTGTGAATGGCCTCGGCTTTCGCGCCGATCATTTCGACGCCATGCTTTTCGAGAACACCGCTTCGGTGCAGCGCCATTGCGGTGTTCAACGCGGTTTGACCACCGAGCGTGGGGAGCAGGACCAGCCTGTTTGCGATTTGCGATTTGCGATTTGCGATTTCAGCAGGCGGAGCGTTAACCGGCACGCCCAGACGCTTCATTTCCTCCAACTCGCGGACGATGATCTTCTCCACGCATTCCGGCGTGATCGGCTCGATATATGTGCGGTCGGCGAATTCGGGGTCGGTCATGATCGTGGCCGGGTTGGAGTTCACAAGCACAACGCGGTAGCCCTCTTCCTTGAGGGCCTTGCAGGCCTGGGTTCCGGAGTAATCGAACTCGCACGCCTGGCCGATGATGATCGGGCCGGCGCCAATGATGAGAACGGAATGAATGTCAGCGCGTTTGGGCATCTAAGAATTTACGATTTGCGATTTGCGACTTGAAATTCGCTAAAGCAATCCAGGCTGAGTTCCTGCCGCCGCTTTCAGTCCGAGTTTTTTGAAACTCGACTCCGTCGCTACGCGGCCCTGGGACGTGCGGTTCAGGTACCCTTCCATGATGAGATAGGGCTCGTAAACCTCCTCGATGGTGTCCGGTTCTTCGCCCACGGCAACAGCGAGCGAATTGATGCCCACCGGCCCGCCGCCGAATTTCACGATGACCGCTTCGAGGATGCGTTTGTCCATTTCATCGAGACCGTTCTGGTCGATCTCGAGCATCGCCAGCGCTTTGTCCGCGACCGCGGCCGTGATTCGGCCATCGTGTTTGACCTGGGCGTAGTCGCGCACCCGGCGCAGCAAATTGTTGGCAATGCGCGGCGTGCCCCGACTGCGCCGGGCGATCTCATGCGCGCCGTTCGATTCGGTTTCCACGTTGAGCAGGCGCGCCGAGCGCACGACGATTTGCAGCAGTTGGTCCGCCTGGTAATAATCCAGCCGCTCACGGACGGCAAAACGCGTCAGCAACGGGGCGGTGAGCAATCCGCTGCGCGTAGTCGCGCCAATGAGCGTGAAGCGCGGCAGGTTCAGGCGCACGCTGCGCGCGTTCGGTCCCTGATCGATGATGATGTCCAGTTTGAAATCCTCCATCGCCGGGTAGAGGTATTCCTCAATGGTCTTTTGCAGGCGATGGATTTCATCGATGAACAGCACGTCACCTTCTTCGAGGTTGGTGAGCAGGCCGGCCAGATCGCCCGCCTTTTCGATGATCGGGCCGCTGGTGGCCTTGACGTTCGTGCCCATTGCCCTGGCGATAATGTAGGCGAGCGTGGTCTTGCCCAGGCCAGGCGGACCGCTGAGGAGTATGTGGTCGAGCGCTTCGCCGCGTTGCTTCGCCGCCTGCACTGCGATTTCGAGCCGTTCCTTGACCTTGGCCTGGCCGGTGAATTCGGAAAACAGCGACGGGCGCAGCGTCATTTCCAACGCGGCGTCGGGTTTGTTCAGAGAGGAAATCGGTCGCTCAGCCATCGCGCGACAGAATGCGGAAAGGACAAAGGAGCGGCAAGGGGAAAGAGGTGTATATCCGGTGTTCTTCCTCCGAGAAAAAATGGCTTTAATCAGAATGGGTGCCAGCAATCAGGTGCTATTCGTTTCATCCCGGTCCAAGGAACTGGAAGGCGCAGAGTTACAACGAACACGGCAAAAGCATCCCGGTCTTCCCCCCTCCCAGCCTTGTAGGTTTCCTGGATTCATCAAACCGCTTCCAGTATTGAAAACCTCTATTGCTCATTTAGCCTGTTGGCATGTCTCCGGCAATCATCGGCCAGCGGCCTGAAAAGCGCTGCGCGCCTCATCACGGGTTCTTTTCGCAAAACCGGTCGGGGCGGATGGCGAAGCCATTTCCCTTCCAGTCCATAAGCACCGCGCTTGAACATGAACAACCCCTCGAACCAACAAGTGAAACATAAGCCACAAGGTCTGACTCGGCGAAGCTTTCTCAAAACAGGAACTGCCGCCGCTCTGTCCGCGGCGTCCTGGAACCGCGTCCTGGGCGCCAACGAACGCGTTGGCATCGGCGCCATCGGCTTTGGTCTGGTCGGCCGCATTCACACGCGCAATTTCAAGGCGCAGCCGGACGCGCAAGTCGTGGCCATCTCCGAGACGTATCGGCCGCGCATGGAAGCGGCGGCGGACCTGGTCGGAGACCGCGTCGCGCAACACCGGGACTTCCGAAAGCTGCTCGAAGACAAAAACGTTGATGCCGTCGTCGTCGCCACGCCCGATCACTGGCACGCGTTAATGACGATGCTGGCCTGCGCGGCCGGGAAGGATGTTTACGTCGAGAAACCGCTCACGCTTTTCGCGCGCGAGGGGCGATGGATGTCGGAGGTGGCGCGCCGACATAAGCGCGTCGTCCAGGTGGGCACGCAGCAGCGGTCAGGGCCGCACTATCAGCGGGCGCGCGAATTGATTCGCGGCGGGCGAATCGGCAGGCTCGTTTCGGTTCAAGTGAGTTATTTCCGCAACGTCTCGCCCGGCTTTGGCAATCCGCCCGACGGGAATCCGCCGCCTGAGCTGGACTACGACATGTGGCTCGGCCCGGCGCCGCAACGGCCTTACAATCCGAACCGCGCCATTTATCACTTCCGTTGGTTCTGGGATTATTCCGGCGGCCAGATGACCAACCTCGGCCAGCATTCCCTCGACGTGGTGCATTGGATCACCGGGGTCAAAGGCGCCAACGCCGTCACCAGCGCCGGGGGTCGTCTTTTCCTCGAAGACAACTGCGAAGTGCCCGATACGCAGGACGTGCTGATCGAGTATCCGGGCTTCCGCGCGGTTTGTCAGTGGCGCGAATGCGCCGCGGGCGTCGCGGCGACGGGCATGGGCGGGTTGGAGTTTCACGGCACCAAAGGCACCCTGGTTTTGGGGCGCGACGGGTTTGAGATCTTTCCGGACAGGAAAGAGAATCCAATGAACATTGTGGCACGGATCATCGGCGGGCACCCGGTCGGCGGCCCGCAACCGGTGCCGGAACCAGGCGGGCAGTTGTGGACCGAATCCGCGAAGGACACTTCAGGCGATTGGAAGGACCAGTACGTCCGGCACGTCCGCAACTTTCTCGACTGCGTGAAGTCGCGGAAGCAACCGAACTCCGATCTGGAAAGCGGCCATCAGGTGGCCACGGTCTGTCATTTGGCGAACATTTCCTTGCGTACCGAGAGAAAAATTCGTTGGAACGCGGAGAAGGAAGAAATCCTCGGCGACGCGGAAACGGCCAGGATGCTGGCGCGGACGTATCGCAAGCCCTGGGACGCGGAATTGCGGGCGTTGGGAGTGGCGTAGCTTTGTGGCGGCAGGGGCGTCGTGCGCCGTGTCCCATTCGGACACCAGACACATTCAATCAGCGAGGCGCGGCAGCGCGCCGCCGCGATCTATGAAACGACGACAATTCATCAAACGAGTGGCGCAGGCCACCGCCGCACTCTCGGCCACGAGCGCTGTTTCCGCGCAACGGGTCCTTGGCGCGAACGAACGGGTGCGTGTTGGCTTGATCGGTTGCGGCGGGCGCGGCATGTTCGACGCGAAGCTGATGCGCGAGGCGCCCAATGTGGAGTTTGCCGCCGTGTGCGATTTGTATCCACCACACCTGGCGAGGGCCAAAGAATGGGCCGGACCGGCCGCGAAGCAATTCAAGAATTTTCGCCGTCTGCTCGAACAAAAGGACATCGACGCGGTGCTTATCGCCACGCCGGACCACTGGCACGCGATCCCGACGGTGGATGCCTGTCGAGCGGGCAAGGACGTGTATGTGGAGAAACCGCTTGGGCACAATATCAAAGAAGGCCGGGCGATGGTCGAAGCGGCGCGGCGCCATAACCGTGTGGTTCAAATGGGCGCCCAACAACGTTCCGCGCCACACTACGCCGAGGTGGCGCGCATCATCCAGAGCGGCGAACTCGGCCAGGTCCACTTCGCGCGCATCTGGAACTACGTGAACATGTATCCCGATGGCATTGGGCGCGCAACCGATTCCGATCCGCCCGAAGGCGTGGATTGGGACATGTATCTGGGCCCCGCGCCTTACGTGCCGTTCAACAAGAACCGCTTCATCGGGACCTACCGCTGGTTCTGGGACTACGGCGGCGGCCTGGTGACCGACTTCGGCATCCATCGCTTCGACAGCATGCGCCAGATCATGAAGCTGGACGCGCCGGTGAGCGTGACGGCCTCGGGTGGACGTTACGGATTGAGCGACGGCGCGGAGACGCCCGACATGGTGCAAGTCACTTATGAATACCCCGGCTTTATCCTGGGCTACGAGGCCTCCATGTTGAATGCTCATGGAGCCGGAGGGCGCACGCCCGGCAAAAAGTATTATCAGGCCCGCGGCAATGAAGATCGTCCTCATGGCGAAGCTTATTACGGCACCAACGGCACTCTCATCGTGGATCGGCTCGGCTTTGAGATTTACCCGGAATTGAGCAATGCGTCCGGACCGGGCGCGGCCGGACGCGAGCAGCGCTCCGACGGCTTGCGCATGCAGCGGAAGGAAGCGTCCGCCGAGGACGCCACCGCGCTTCACGTAAAGAATTTCATCGATTGCGTCCGCTCGCGGAAGAAGCCGGCGGCGGACGTGGAGATCGGGCATCATTCCACGATCGTTGCACATCTGGGGAACATTGCTTACCGCTCCGGCCATAAAATCCGCTGGGACGCGCCGAAGGAGCAGATTGTTGACGACGCCGAAGCCTCGAAACTCCTGGCGCGGCAGGCGCGCAAACCGTGGGACTTGATTTGAAAACATGAATGCACACGAATTAAGGCGAAGGACTGCATCGGCGATGACTCGCAGAGAGATGATGGGTTTGGCAGCCGCGGCTGCGCCACTCTTGGCCGCGGCGCCTTCACTCTTTGGCGCCGAAGAGGCGGGGCGGAAACGTCTGGGCGTCTGCACCTACTCCTATAACCTCCACTGGAGAGCCGCGCGCGAGGGCAATCCGAAAGCCCGGTTCAAGGACCCGCTCGAATTTCTGGAATACTGCCATCAACTCGGCGCCGGGGGCGTGCAGGTCGCCATCGGCTCCCGCGAAGCCGGCTACACCGCCAGGCTCCGCGCGCGGGCTGAAGATTGGGGAATGTATCTCGAAGGCGAATTGAGCCTGCCGAAAGAACAGTCGGACGTCGCCCGGTTCGATTCTGAGATTAGAACCGCCCGGGAAGCGGGGGCGGAGGTGGCGCGCACGGCGATGCTGGGCGGGCGCCGTTACGAGAGCTTCGATTCGGCCGAAGCGTTTCAGCGATTCGCCGAGCAGTCCTGGAAGTCGCTCACGCTGGCCGAGCCGGTTGTTCGAAAGCATCGCGTCAAGCTGGCCATCGAGAATC
>QHPW01000244.1 GCA_003219675.1 Verrucomicrobiota bacterium | reverse complement strand
ACACCTCTTGCGCCAACCGATAGCCCTGGCGGTCCGCATTATGACGGAGCCCGTGGAAGTTCCGTTCGATGCGCAGGCGGGAGGATCGACAGAAATAATCAACCAGCGACAGCAATTCATCTGCGTTCCCGCGCCGGGCGACCAGGGCATCGGCTCGGGCGCAGGCCGCCGTGATGGCGAACAACTCCGCACCGATGTCAACGAACCGGCCGAGCAATACCTGTTGGCGTTCGAGCTTCGGGCCATAAGACAGCATGGCGTGAAAAAGCCTTCGCGCCAGCCTGCGACTGGTGCGCGCCGCGTATCGCAGATGCCGTCGCAAGACTGGATGAACTTTGAACTTTGAACTTTGAACTTTGAGTCGCGGCCAGAACTGCCTCGGGTACCACGCCGCGTAGAACAAGCCCGCCTTCAACGCCGCTTTCAACCGCCCGGCCAGCGGAAGCTGCGTATTCAAGACCGGCGCGGCGATTTTCAGGTGCGGGTCCAGGGCCTCGCGAGCGATGAACAAACGCATGATTTCGCTGGAGCCTTCAAAAATCGTATTGATACGGCTGTCGCGAAAGAACCGCTCCACCGGCACCGGCTCTTCGCCACGCGTTTTCAATGAGTCGGCCGTCTCGTAACCGCGTCCGCCGCGGATTTGCATCGTGTCATTGACGATTTCCCACGCCATTTCGCTGCCCCAGAGCTTGCACATCGCCGCTTCAAGCCGGACGTCGGCCTTCTTGTCGCGGTCCACCAGGCTGGCGCTATAAAGGGTCATCGCCTCCATCGCAAACGTGTTCGCCGCCATTCGGGCGATCTTGTCCGCAATCGCGGCATGCCTGCCGATCGGCGCGCCCCATTGCACCCGTTCTTTGGACCATTTCCTGACGATTTCCAAACAACGCTTCGACATCCCGACACAAGCGGCCGGCAAAGTAAGCCGCCCGGTGTTCAACGTCGAAAGCGCAACACGCAGACCTTTGCCTTCGGCCAGCAAAATGTTCTCGCGTGGAACACGAACGTTGTTGAAACGGACGACGCCGTTGTAAAGCGCCCGCAAGCCCATGAACCGGCAGCGATGGGCGACCTCCACGCCCGGCGTGTCCATCTCAACGATGAACGCTGTGATCTGGTCTTTCGGTTTGCCATTGACCATTTTGGCCGGTGTCCGGGCCATGACCACGATAACGCCGGCCCGGGTGCCGTTGGTGCACCAAAGCTTCTCGCCGTTCAGGATGAAAGCGTTTCCATCCGGCGTCGGCTCGGCGTGCGTCTCCATTTTTGCGGGGTCGGAACCGACTCCCGGCTCGGTGAGGGCGAATGCCGAAATCTCGCCCTTGGCGACGCGCGGCAGGAATCTTCGCTTCTGTTCTTCGTTGCCAAAAAGGATGAGGGGCTGCGGCACGCCAATGGATTGGTGCGCGGAAATCAGGGCCGTGAGATTGCCGCAATAACTGCCCAGCAACATCGCCGCGCGGCAGTAGTTGGTTTGCGACAGACCAAGCCCGCCGCAGCCCGGTGAAATCTTAATGCCGAATGCGCCCATCTCGGCCAGTTCCCTGATGACTTCAGCCGGGATTTCACCGGTCCGGTCGATCTCATCGGGGTCGACCTTCGTGCGCAGAAATTCTTCGAGCCGCTGTAGAAAAGCGTCTCCCTGGTCGCGGTCCTCGGGCTTCTGAACCGGAAAAGGATGAACCGCTCCCAAATCGAATCGTCCGACGAACAACCCGGCCCCGAAACTGCCCCGTTCGCCGGCGCCGTCACGCGCGGCCTCGGTCAACTCCAATGCCGCCCGCTGACCCGCCGACATCTTTGAGGTGTCAATGACCGCTCCCTGCTCTTCGGCCGGGGGCTTCGCCTCCGGTTCTTTCGGAACCGTATTGGTCGCATTCATCGCCGGTCTCCTTTCTCTGCATGAAATCTCTTTCCTTCGTTCGCCATGCGCTGCAGCAAAGCGCACGGCGCGAAATACGCAGCGCCTGAATCCGCGAGGCGTTTCATCTCCGCAACAACCTTCTCCACGCCGCGACTGTCCGCGTGCCGCAACGGACCGCCGCGGAACGGCGCGAACCCCGTTCCCATAATCATCGCGAAATCCACATCCGACGGCTCGGTCACCAATTCCTCCTCCAGACAACGCGCCGCTTCGTTGACCATCAACAACGCCATTCGTTTCTGCAGCTCTTCGCGCGGGAAAATCTTCGCCCGATCCTTTTCCTGAAACAGACTCAAACCTGAATTCACCTCGGGTGTTTTGCTGTTGTAGAGATAAAAACCGCGTTCGCTCTTGCGCCCCAACAGCCCGGCCTTCAGCATCTGCACCAGCACCCGCGGCGTCCGCATGCGGTCGATGAAACTGGCCTCCAGTTCCATGGCCACGTGATGGGCAACGTCCACGCCCACTTCGTCGAGCAATCGCAACGGCCCCATCGGCATGCCGAAGTCAAGCATCGCTTCGTCAATGTCCTCCACCGACGCGCCCGCCTGGAACAAATGTCCAGCCTCGATCAAGTACGGCATCAGAATCCGATTCACCAGAAAGCCGGGGCTGTCTTTCACCACGACCGGCAGCTTGCCGATCTGCTGCACGAACCGCACCGCGCGTTGCACCGCTTCCGAACTCGATTGCCGCGCCACGATGACCTCCACCAGGCGGCGATTTCCGAAACCGACAATGCCGAAGTGTTCGTCGCCAGAACGGTGTTCGGTCCCGCCAGTTCGCCCAGCTCCTGGAAAATCCTTTTCTTCAAATCCATCTTTTCCACCGCCGCTTCAATCACCAGATCAACCTGGCGCAACGGCGTTTCCGCCGCGCTCGGGAAAATGCGGTCCAGACCGGCGCGGGCTTCGAGTTTGGTGGAGCGATGCCGTTTCACGCCCTCGTTGTAGAGCTGAGTCACGCCTGCCATGCCTTTGGCGACCTGCTCCGCGTTGACGTCGCGCAAGATCACGGGTATTCCGCGCGAGCTGAGCCATTGCGCGATGCCCGCGCCCATCACGCCCGCGCCGATCACCGCGGCGCGCTCAACCGGTATGGCCACGACGGGTGTTTGTCCGAGGATATAGCTCTGTTTCTTGGCATGCTCCTGCATGAAGAAAATCCGTATCAGGTTATGGCATTCCTCGGTCCCGGCCAGTCCAAGAATCGCTTCACGTTCCAGCGCCAAAGACTCAGCGAGCGTTCGAGAAAGACCCCGGGTCACGACTTCCAATGCCTTGAACACGGCGGGATAATGTCCGCGCGTTTTCTTCAATAGCTGCGATTCGATCCGCAGTGACACGGCGGTCGCAAAGAGCCGGTTGTTCGTCGCCCAAAGTTTCAACCCGTGGCGCCGGCGTCCGGGTTCAAAGCCCCGGGTGAGAATTTTCCGGCAGGCGAAGTCAACCAATCGCTCGCGCGGCACCAGATCATCCACCATGCCGTATTTCAACGCCTGCTTCGCAGCCAGCGTTTTGCCGCCAAGGATAACATCCAGCGCGCGCGGCAAACCGATGAGCCGCGGCAACCGCGTGCTGCCGCCCCACCCCGGCAAAATGCCGAGCTGTGTCTCGGGCAGCCCGATCTTCGTCGCGCGGTCGGGCGATGCGACGCGATAATGACAGGCCAGGCAGACTTCGAAACCGCCGCCGACACACGCGCCATGAATCGCCGCCACTGTCGGGATGTTCAGCGACGCGAGCCGGTTGAAAACCGACTGTCCCAGCTCAATCAGATGGGTCAAGTCATTCGCCGACGCGCCCGCCAGCGCGTGCAGATCCGCACCGGCGATGAAGACGGAATTCTTTGCGCTCGTCAGAACCACACCCTTCAATTCGGGTGAGCCGGCGATGAAATCAAGATGCTCATCCAGTTCCCCAAGCGTCGCGCGATCAAAAACATTGGCCGAAGAATCCGGACGGTCAAACGTCAGGACACAGATTCGTCCGTCCGTGACACGCCGATGAGTAAAGATAAAGGACTTTTCCTGCGCGCCGGATGCAAGCGGGAGTTCACGGGCGGACTGGACGATGCCGGGGTTCAGCCCCTTTTCGTTGGTGGCCAGAACTTCGGTTCTCATAAAGCCTCCAGCCAGAGGGCTGCGCCTTGTCCTCCACCAACGCAGAGCGACACCAACGCGCGCTTCGCCTTCCGTCGCTTCAATTCCTTCAAACTCGCCAACACCAATCTTGCCCCGGTGGCTCCCACCGGATGGCCGAGCGCAATCGCGCCGCCGTTCACGTTCAGTTTTTCGCGCGGAACCGCGCCAAGCGGCGTGTCGCGCTTCAGGACTTTGCGGGCGAATTTCTCCGATCCCATCGCTTTGAGCACTGCCAACACCTGCGCGGCGAAGGCTTCGTTGATTTCGACGACGTCGGCGTCAGGGAGGGCCAAACCCGTCAGAAGTTCGGCTTTTGCGATGGCGAAAACCGGTCCAAGGCCCATTCGCGAAGGGTCGCAGCCGGCGTAAGCGTAACCCGCCAGACAACCCAACGGAGCAAAACCGAGTTCATTCGCTTTCGACTCAGACATCACCAGGAGTGCGACTGCGCCGTCGGTGATTTGCGAAGCGTTGCCCGCGGTCACCGTGCCGGTCTTGCGGTCGAAAACCGGCTTGAGCCTGGCCAGCGCCTCCAGGGTCTGGTTTGGCCGCGGGCCATTGTCGTTGGTGATGACGCCTGAATTGAGATATACCGGGGAGATTTCTTCCGTGAGCTTGTCCCGCGCGGCCACCGCGCGGCAGTGCGATTCCAGGGCGACCTCGTCCTGTGCCTCGCGCGTCACTCCGAATTCGCGAGCCAGCAGCTCCGCGGTTTCCCCCATGTTCAGACCGCAGACCGGGTCCGTCAGGCCGAGTTGCAGGCCGATGCGCGGTTGAAAGTCCGAGGGTCGAAATGATGCAAGGGTTCGAAGCTTTTGATCGAAGCTTTTCGCTTTCGACAACGCCGCGAACCTGGCGGCCGCTGATTGCTTGAACAGCAGTGGAATCTGCGACATGCTCTCAGTGCCGCCGACGACAAACACGGAACCGCGGTTCGCGGCCATTTTTTCATAAGCCTGTGTGAGCGCTTCGCAGCCGGAAGCACAATTGCGATGGACTGTAATCGCCGGGACGTGTTCCGGAACACCGGCACGCAGCGCGATGACCCGCGCGACATTGGCCGCGTCCGCCGGCTGGCCGACGCAGCCGAAAATCACTTCGTCAATCCGGTTTGGGTCGAGGCCGGTGCGCGTCAACAACGCGTTGACCACGATGCGACCGAGTTCGTCCGCGCCGAGGGGCGCAAGATCGGTGCCCATCTTGCAAAACGGAGTGCGAACTCCGTCAATAATGACCAGTCGCCCGGTTTTCATCCGGTCACCTCCAGTGTTTCCGCGGAGCACGGGCCGCGACCGTCGTTAACATCCTCGGGCCGGGAGGACCGGCCGGACGCCGGCGCTGCTTTGCGGTGATCGACAATCTTCTGTTCCTTGAGCTGCACGCCGACGCCGTGCAATTCGCGCATTGCGTCAGCGTCGTGGAAAACAATCCGGTTCAGATGAACCTCAGTCCTCGCAACGAAACGGTTGTTCAGGTCGCGGATAAGTTTCTCGTCCGCCACGCTGTCGGCCTTCTGGACGTGGAGAACCAGCTCGTCCACCTCAAGCGGATCGTCATTTCGTTTGCGCAGTTCGAGTTGCCAGGCACCCACGTGCTCGGCGTCGTCGAGGACGTGCTCGAGTTGATTGAAGTCCACCAACGTACCCTTGAGCTTATCGAGCCGCATTTCCTTCACCTCAGAACTGCGGGAGATGTTGCCGACCAACCGGGGCATCTTCCGCCCACAATGCGGACAGGGTTCATAAACCAGACCGCCATCGATGAAATCACCTGTGCGATAACGTAACACCACTGTGCCCCGGGCGTCGAGCGGCGTGAAAACAAGTTCGCCCGGTTCACCGCTCGAGACGCGTTCGCCGGTCCTGGGATTGATGACCTCGAAAATGCCCAGGTCGGGATAGAGATGGTAACCGCCGGGCGTCGCATCCAGTGCGCACGGGCATTCGCCCCAGGCCATTTTGGCCTCGGTGAAACCGTAGGTCGCGATAATGTCTATTCGCGTGGAACCGAGCGCGCTGCCGAGGTTGGCCAACTTGCGCCTCACACCGTCGGAAACCTTTTCACCGCCCAGAACCACCCGCCTCAGATTCTCACAACGGACCCCCTCTTTCGCAGCCTCAAGCAACACGTGGTAAATAAAGGTCGGCATGCCAATAAGCACGTCCGGTTTGATCTTCCGGATGAGCCGGAGATTCCCCTCGGTCCCCATCACCTTGCCGCCGCCTGTGCTGGTGACAAATACGCCGAACGCCGTCCCGCCGAAATAGCCGTTTGCCCGTCAGGGCCAGGTTTGCCAGATCGTGTTGCGCGAACAGGAACGGAATCGGATCCGCCGAACGCCCTGTCGTGCTGGTCATGAAGATGGGCCGAAACTCCGCCTCAAAACTTTGCCTTACTTCGTCACGACCGTGCAGCAGCGCGCGCAGGATCGTCGATGGCCGTCGAGAGAGAACTTGCGGGTCGGGAGTCAGCACGAAATCACGCGCGCGTTGCGGGTTCCCCGGAGTATTCAGCAGGTCGGCTTTGGAACTGAACGGCAGCCGCTGCATATCTTCGAACGATCGAATCGAATCGGCAGCGATTCCGTTTTGCCGGAACCACTCACGATAGTGCGCCGAAAACGGCAGGACCACCCGGCGCAGATAGTTCTTCAGTTTCTCCGCCTGCAGGCGGCGAATAACCTTCTCAGGCAGGTCCTGCCACCGGGTTGTAAGGAGTCCCCTGTTCATAAGACGAAGTCCGTTTGTTCACAAGCGATTTTATCTCTTCGAGATGCTCCTCCGCGACGCGCCGTCCCAACGCGATATACTTGCACGGCTTGTCGAATTCATACCAGCGCGCATCCATGCCCAGCGGACGCAAGACGACATCCGCATGGCGGCACGCCTCTTCGGCCACGCGGATTTGCGCGCCATGGACCGCGCGCATCATGATATCAAGGATGTTGCCTGGCGCAAAGTAGTTAATTTGCCGGTTCAGCGCCCGGAGAAAATTGTGCCGCCGACCATACAGCGTCTCCTGCTCGCGTTCCATCTCCATGCAACAGCGCATGTAAGCGGGCGTGGGAATCGTGTTCACGGCGATGACGCGGTTTATGCCCATTTCTGTCAGCACGTCCACCGGCAGCGGGTCGGCAATGCCCCCGTCGATGTAGGATTCCTCATCAATCACGACCGGGGAGCAAACCCCTGGAATGGCTATGCTCGCGTGAACCGCAGAAGCCCGAGGGTGTAAAGATTGGTGGCAACGACACGAATCGGTCGCTTCAGTTCGGAAAAATGCGTGTCACCGATGGTTCTTTGCAGCCGTTTTTTGACCGCGCTGCCACGAATGAAGCCGTCGCGCGGCGGGAAGACCGGGTCCACCAGACGCCAGAGCCCCCCGCGCCCTTCGACCTCGCGGGCCAGTCTTTCCATGGCCTTGCCATCACACCCATAACCCCAAACGGCCGCGACATAGGCCCCCATGCTGCACCCGGCGACGACATCCACCTCAATCCCGTTTTCTTCCAAAACCTGGATGACTCCGATGTGCGCCAGACCCTTGGCGCCTCCGGATGAAAGCGCCAGACCGATCCGACAACCTCCGATCTCCCGCGCCAGCCGGCGAATGTCCGCCCCGAAGGCCTTGGTCAACGCGTCGGCCTGACCTCCCGAGCCGACCGCAGGCGATGGACAATCGTGAACGAAGGCGTGCAACGGTCCGCCAACTTTCTTCGCCAGCTCAGACGACACCCGCGCCCGCTCGCCCTCGGACAAACAGAGAACTGTTTTGAGCCGGAAACAGTCCCCATTGAACCGCGAGCGGACCCCGCGAAGCAGCAGATCGAAGTCGTAAAGGTTCTCCGGGGATTGCCGCACCAGGAGATAAGTCAGGTCCGACTGGGTCAGGCACTCGAACAGCGCTTCATCGGACACGTCAGCGCTGATTCGCAAGAGGACGAAGCGAAAGTGGCTGCCGAAGTGCTGGAGCAGCGGCTTGACCAGGCTCGACTCGTGAGCCGCTCCCGTCATCCGAAGGTTCAGGCGCTTGAATCCGCCTTCGCCGTTTCGCAAGTGCTCCGTGAAACAAAACTCGCCGTTCAGCGTGGCTTGAATCGCCGCAAAATCACTCAAAGAAACCGCCGGGCTGGCATTGTCCATTTCCACCAGCAGCACAGAATCGTCCGTCTCCGAATGTGCAAATTGCGCCAGAGCGTTGCCGATCAGTTGATCGGGAATCGTCGGCGAAAGTGAAGCCAGCGTTACAATCCGGCCCTGAAGGATTGCCGGTTTGGTTGAAGGCGACGCCGAAAGCAGGAGCGACCCGCCTCTTGGGCAGCTCAGGTCTGCGAATTCTATGTTGGCTCTAACATTCATTTCCGTCGCCGACCAGCGACGGAAAGCCGAACTGCGCGCCACCCTTGGGGTTTAGCGAACCCTGACCGTCAGCAGACCGTAGCTGGTTATTTTCATCTGTTTGGACGATGCCCAAGCCAGGCGGGTCACCCTTCTGGAACCCGGCTCCCGATGGTTTCTCACCTCTGCTCCATTTGCCCGCTCGATGTTCATCGTATCTAATTCTTTCAACTGAAATCTATAAGGCATTATTCGTGCCGTCAAACCGACCGCCGCAAATTTTGGAAAGTTTATTTTCGACGGTTGCCTTTGCGGTCTAAGCCGATTGTGCTATTTTATGAGTTGTAATCTCAGACTCGATTGCGGTTGCAGATTTGCCTCCAGCGTTTCGTCCCTTCCCGCCCATACCGATTCCTCGTCCAAATCCAGGACACGCTTCCTTCCTCCAACGACGCTTGCCTGTTGCTCAGCGCGTCGTTAGGGTTTCCGCCGGTTGCGCCCGTAGCTCAGATGGATAGAGCAACTGCCTTCTAAGCAGTGGGTCGCGCGTTCGACTCGCGCCGGGCGCGCCACAGTTGGCCTCTTTCGCGCTCGTTTGCATGCCTACTGCAATGCGCCTGCATCGCATGTTGAATTGAGTTGGCGACCGTAGTTGAGCAGCATACAAAGCTCCGGGTCTATGCTTAGCCTGGAACATCTTGCGGAGGTGGTGGAGAAAAACCGGCCCTCTGCCAAGGCGCGGGTCAAAGAGTTCGCGCTTGAGGGAAGGCACTTCGCCTTCAACTCGCGGCCCGCTATCATGGGCGTGATCAATCTCTCGCCTGACTCGTGGTATCGGGAAAGCGTCTGCCTCACCGCTGAAGCTGCGCTTCGTCGCGCAATGATCCTGCACGCTCAGGGCGCGGATATCATCGATATCGGAGCCGAGTCCACGCTGGCGCGCGCCACCCGCGCAGATGACGCCACCCAGAACCGCAGACTGCTGCCCGTCATCAAGTCGTTGCGTGCCGCCGGCATCCTCGTGTCCGTGGAAACCTATCAACCCTCTGTGACGCGCGCGTGTCTCGAAGCCGGCGCGAACCTGCTGAATCTTACCGGCACCGGTGAGACCGACGAGATATTCCGACTGGTCGCGGCCCATGATGCCGGGGTCATTGTCTGCTACGTTCAGGGGCCCAACGTCCGTGAAGTCGGCGAATTCGATTTCACAGCAGATCCGATCTCGATGATGTATGAATACTTTGCCCGCTATATCGAAATCGCCACGAAGAACGGCGTGGAGAAAATCCTCCTCGACCCCGGACTTGGTTTTTATTACCGCAACCTCGAGGACAGCGCCGTCCGCGTGCGGCATCAAATGACCGTTTTTATCAACACGTTTCGGCTGCGCACGCTTGGTTTTCCAATCTGCCACGCCCTGCCCCACGCCTTCGAGTATTTCGGCGATGAAGTGCGTTGCGCCGAACCCTTCTTCGCCGTGCTGGCTGCGCTCGGCAAAACCGATTTGTTCCGCACACACGAAGTGCCGCGCATCAAGGCGGTGCTGGACACTTTGGGTATCTGTTAATGCTATTAAATCGTTTGGATAAAATGCAAAGTGCAACGTGCATCCGCTTGCCGATTTGCCACTTTTCAGCAACACTACCTCTCGGATGAAAAAGAATTCGCTTGCCGGTAACCCCAACTCAATGCGTCCGTTCTCCAGCACCGTTTTTGACGGCGATGAACGCGCCGCCGCGCGCGCCATGCTTTATCCGGTCGGTTTCAAGCCGGAAGATTTCAAGAAACCGCTCATCGGCATCGCCTCCACCTGGGGCCACGTCACGCCATGCAACATGCACATCGACAAACTGGCGCTCGAAGCCGAGGCTGGCGCCAACGACGCGGGCGGCAAGGCGATGATCTTCAATACCATCACCGTTTCCGACGGCATCTCGATGGGGAGCGAAGGGATGAAGTACTCGCTCGTCTCGCGGGAAGTGATCGCCGACTCCATTGAAACGGTCGTGGGCTGCGCGGGCATGGACGGCTTCGTCGCCATCGGCGGCTGCGACAAAAACATGCCTGGCTCGCTCATCGCCATGGCGCGGTTGAACCGTCCGGCGGTCTTTGTCTATGGCGGCACGATTCTCCCCGGCTGCATCACCGGGGACTCGCGCAAACTCGACATCGTTTCCGTGTTCGAAGCGATTGGTGCGCACGCGAACAAAAAAATCGGCGACCAGGAGTTTCAAGCCATCGAACAGTGCGCCATTCCCGGCCCCGGCTCGTGCGGCGGGATGTACACCGCCAACACCATGGCCTCGGCGATTGAAGCGCTCGGCATGAGCCTGCCGAACAGCTCGGCGCAGAACGCGATGTCCAAGGCGAAGGTGGAGGACTGCCGCCGCGCAGGCGCTGCGGTAGTCGAAATGCTCAAGAAAGGTTTGCGCCCGCTCGACATCCTGACCAAGAAAGCGTTCGAGAACGCCATTGCCGTCGTTATCGCGCTCGGCGGCTCCACCAACGCCGTGCTTCACCTGCTCGCCATCGCGCACGCCGCGAAGGTGAAACTCGCGCTTGACGACTTCACCCGCATCGGCAAACGGGTGCCCGTGCTCGCCGACCTCAAGCCCAGCGGCGAACATCTCATGTCCGAACTCGTCGCCATCGGCGGCATCCGCCCGCTCATGAAAACGCTGCTCGACGCCGGGCTGCTTCACGGCGATTGCTTCACCGTCATCGGCCAGACCCTGGGCCAAACGCTCGCCGACGTGCAGCCCTACCCCGCCGGGCAAACCATCGTTCAACCGCTCAACAAGCCGATCAAGAAGGATAGCCACATCGTCGTCCTCTACGGCAACCTCGCGCCGGGAGGTGCGGTGGCAAAAATCACAGGCAAGGAAGGATTGCGCTTTAGCGGCAAAGCCATTTGCTTCGAGAGCGAAGAAAAAGCGCTCAAAGCCATCCTCGACGGCACGGTGAAAAAGGGACGGGTCATCGTCATCCGCAGCGAAGGACCGAAAGGCGGACCGGGCATGAGAGAAATGCTTTCACCCACCAGCGCCATCATGGGCAAAGGTCTCGGCAAGGACGTGGCGCTCATCACCGACGGACGTTTCAGCGGCGGCAGCCACGGCTTTGTCGTCGGCCACGTCACGCCGGAAGCCTGCGTCGGCGGTACGATTGCGCTCGTGAAAAACGGCGACACCATCACCATTGACGCCGAGAAACGCGAACTGGCCCTCGAAGTGCCGTCCGCCGAATTGAAGAAACGAAAGAAGGCGTGGAAGAAACCCGCGGCCCGGTACACCCGAGGCGTGCTCGCGAAATACGCGGCCCACGTCGCGAGCGCCTCGCTCGGGGCGGTGACCGACT
>QHPW01000243.1:16598-19184 GCA_003219675.1 Verrucomicrobiota bacterium | reverse complement strand
CGGCGCGAGCATGGAATTGCACCAGGCGCTGACGCGTTCGAAGAGAATTCGCACCATCCTGCCCCGGCACGAGCAGGGCGGCGCGTTTGCCGCCGAGGGCTACGCCCGGGCCACCGGCCGCGCCGGGGTGTGCATGGCCACCAGCGGTCCCGGGGCCACCAACCTCGTCACCGGCCTCGCGGACGCTTATCTGGATTCGGTTCCGGTCGTCGCCATCACCGGCCAGGTGCCGCAGCACATGATCGGCAAGGGCGCCTTCCAGGAGACGGACATCTTCGGCCTGACCCTGCCGATCATGAAGCACAGTTATCTGGTCACGGACGTGAATGACATTGCGCGGATCGTGAAGGAGGCTTTCCACATCGCGCAGACGGGACGGCCCGGCCCCGTGATTGTGGACATTCCCAAAAACGTCCAGCAACAGCGAACGCAGCCGGTGTTCCCCAAAGAAATTCACCTGCGCGGTTACGATCCCGACAAAAAGGCCGACGACGTGGCGTTGAATGAAATCATCGGGTTGATCGAAAAATCCGAGCGCCCGGTGCTCTATTGCGGCGGCGGCATCATCACAGGCAACGCGAGCGAGGAACTCCTTCGGTTCGCCGAGACCACGGGAATTCCAGTCACCACGACCATCATGGGCGTCGGCGCGTTCCCGGAAAGCCATCCGCTGTCCCTGCGCTGGCTCGGCATGCACGGGACCGCCTACGCGAACTGGGCTGTCAGCGGCGAGTTCAAAAAGGAAGCGGACAAAGCGATCCGGATCGCGCCGGGCGCGGATTTGTTGCTCGCGTTCGGCGTGCGGTTCGACGACCGGGTCACGGGCAAGGTGGACAAATTCTGCGAGACCGGCACCATCGTTCATATCGACATCGACGCGTCGGAAATCAACAAAAACAAGCCGGCGAACCTGCCGGTGGTCAGCGACATCCGGTATGCGCTGCATCGCTTGAACGAAATGATCCGGAAGCGGCCGATCCAGAAAAAGTTCGCGCCCTGGCACAAGCAAATCGAGGAGTGGAAAGCCAAGGCGCCGCTGCGCTATCGGGTGACGGAGGAGGTGTTGAAGTCGCAACACATGCGCGATCACATGGGCGGGAAATCGAGCGAGGTCCTGCTGCCGCAGATGGTGATCGAAACGCTCTATGAACTCACCCGGGGCGAGGCAATCATCACCACCGGCGTAGGCCAGCATCAGATGTGGGCCGGACAGTATTACCAGTATAAATTTCCACGCCAGTTCCTCACCAGCGCCGGACTGGGCGCGATGGGGTATGGTTATCCGGCCGCGCTTGGCGCAAAGGTCGCCCGGCCTGACAAGCAGGTCATTGACATTGACGGCGACGGCTCGTTCCTGATGAACGTGCAGGAACTGGCGACCGCGCACATCGAAAAGATCGCCGCCAAGGCGCTGATTCTGAACAACCAGCACCTGGGCATGGTGATGCAGTGGGAAGATCGCTTCTATCAGGGCAATCGCGGCCACACCTATCTGGGTGATCCGGAGAATATGCAACAGATTTATCCGGATTTTGTCGCCATGGCAAAAAGCTTCAACGTGCCGGCGGAACGCGTCATGTTCAAAAAGGACCTCCGCGCCGCGTTGCAACGGATGTTGGACTCGGACCAGCCGTATGTTCTGGACGTCATCACGCCGTACACCGAACACGTGCTGCCGTTCATTCCGGCAGGCCGCACCGTGGCGGACATGATCTACCAGGAGTAACGCGCGTGTCGAAAGCTCCCGGTCGAACGCGAACTCGCGTCGCCTGGTCTCCCGCTGTCACCATGTTGCGATTCATCCTCTGCGCCGTCGCTGTCTCATTTGCCTGGCCGCTTCGCGCGGCGGAGCGCCATTTTGATTTCAGCGGAGCCAGACTGAACGAGCCGCCCCCCGGCTTTCACAGCACCGTGTCCGGCGAAGGGAAACCCGGCGAATGGAAGGTCATCGAGGAGGACAACGGCCCGTCGCCGGCGCCGCCGGGCGGGAAACCGCCGGTGACGCCCCGGCATCCGGTGCTGGCGCAGTTGTCCCGCGACTCGACGGACGAGCATTTTCCCATGCTCATTTTTGAAGGGGAAACGTTTGGCGATTTCATCCTGACGACTCATTTCAAAACAGTCGAGGGCGCGGTGGAGCAGATGGCCGGGGTCGCCTTCCGCATTCAGGATGAAAAGAACTACTACGTGGCGCGCGCCAGCTCGCTCGGCAACAGCTTCCGCTTTTACAAATTCGTCCATGGCAGCCGCAGCACGCCGGTTGGACCGGACATCGAAATCCCGAAAGGCGTCTGGCACGAACTGAAGGTCGAATGCAAAGGCAATAAAATCCGGTGCTTTCTCAACGGCAAGCAGGTCATGCCGGACATCACTGACAGTTCCTTCGCCGAAGGCAAGGTCGGGTTTTGGACCAAATCCGATTCGGTCAGCTATTTTTCCGACACCCGGATCGCCTATACTCCCAGGGAAACACTGGCCGCCGCGCTGGTGCGCGAGACGTTGAAAAAACACCCGCGCCTGCTCGGCCTGAAGATGTATTCGGCGGCCGCAACGCGGAAAGAACTGCAGGTCGTCGCCAGTGACGAC
>QHPW01000243.1:6079-16528 GCA_003219675.1 Verrucomicrobiota bacterium | reverse complement strand
GGAGACGCTTGTGACGCTGCCGCTCCACGACCGAAACGGCGAAGCGATTGCCGCCGTGCGGGTCGTTTTGCAGCCTTTTCCCGGCCAGACGGAACAGGCCGCGTTGGCGCGCGCCAGGCCGATTGTCAAAGAAATGGAAAGCCGTGTTCGTTCGGCAAGAGATCTGGCCCGATGAACCGCGCCCCTCGGACCGGTTGCGACCCTCCGTTTTGTGAACCTCCTTGCGGCGCTCGCACTTTTGCAAATCTGAATGCCCGGAGCAGAGCCGCGTTTGGCGGGGGTTTCCCCTGTTTTACGTTCAGCCGCCAATTCGGCCATCTTTATGCTCCATGGACGCGCATGAAGTCCGGTATATTTTTTGAGAGAGACGGCGTCCTGAACCTGGCAAAGATCGAGCGTGATCATCAGGTCGCTCCTCTGTTTCTGGATGAATTTCAAGTGAACCCGGCGGTCCTGGAACCGTTGCAGCAATTGAAGGCAGCCGGATTCGTTTTGCTGGCGACGACCAACCAGCCCGGTTTGTCGCGCGGCTATCTGTCGCGCCGCGAGCTCGATCGAATGCATCTCGTGCTCAAGCAGCGCCTTCCCCTGGATGACATCCTGGTCTGCCCGCATGATCGCAGACCGGCCTGTTGATGGAGGCGGGGTTTAAATGGCATCTGGACCTCGAACGCTCTTACGTGGTCAGTGACAAATGGCAGGATGCCCGGGCAGCCCATGTCGCCGGCTGCACCTCGCTGCTGTTGAAGTCGCCGTGGATCGGCAAAGGGCATCACGATTTCGTGCTCTCCAATCTTTCCGAGTTGGTGCAGAAGATCCAGCAACTGCACTCCTCCAGCATATTGCTGATGGACCAACCTTGAGCGGTCAGAACTTGATGCCGAGCGTGGCGCGCAGAAGCAGGTCGTTTTTTGCGACGGCGGGCGCCGGCTGGGTGTCATACTGATCGATGACTGTGAAGTTCAGATTGAGGCTGTTGGACAGCAGGTAGCGCAGGTTGGATTCAAAGCGCATCCGATATTCCCCGAAGTCGGTGAAACGCGGATAAAATTCAAACTTTTCGTCGAGGAACCACTTCGGGCTGATCTTCCAGGACATCAGTTCGCCCAGGCGAAACGCTCCATAATCCTTGCTGGTTCCGTCGGAGAAGTGTTGCTTCTGATAGTTGACGCCGACGTCGGCGCTCAAAGTGAGGTTGGTGCGTGTAATGAGTTTATATCCTGTGCCGAAACTGTCGTCGTAACTGAGATCAATCTTGCGGATCTCGTTGTAGCCCGCGCCGGCGGCGTTGAACAGGAAGATTCTCTTTGATTTGTCCACGTCCAGTTCGACGCTAACACTGCCGTTCATGTCGTTGGCCGAGAGGATGCCGTCGGTTTTCCCGTAATTCGCCAGGTAATCCACGATGCTGCGGAAACGGTCTTTGCCGTAAGTCCACTTGGCGCGGCCGTAATAGAGCTGGCGCTCATTCTGATTGTATTGCAGGTCCAAGCCGATCTGCGCGTCGAGGGCCCAGTGCTTCGGCGGTTTGGGTTTGACCGGAGGCGCCTGCGCCGGCAGAGGTTTGGCCGCAGCCGCGGCGGCCGGCTTCGCAACGGGCACAGGCTGGGCCGCTTGCGCGGGCGGCGGATTCGTCGTCGCTGCCCTGGCCGCGGGAACCGCAGACGGCGCGTTCGTCGCGGGCGCAGTTGGCGAGGGGACCGCCGCTGGTTTGACCGCCTCCTGCGCTGCCGCCTTTCTTTCCAATCGTTCGACTTGCGCGACCGGCACGGCCAATTTTCCGAGCAACCTGTTGGTGATCGTCACGCTGTCAGTGTCCAGTGAGAGCATCTCGCCCGTGACCCGGTCGCCGTTGCGCAGATGCAGAGTGACCGTCTCTGCCCAGCACGCGTTCAGGAAAACAAGCCAGACCAAAACCGGCCAACACCCGCCGATGCAGAGACCCCGGTTACGGTTTCGGCGTTGCGGCCTCATTGGTCGAAGAAGAATCGGGAGGTGTCGGGAGGTCGTCGGAAGCCACGCGGCGGGCGCCCCCGCCAATGAAGATTCGCCCCTGGGGGTCCACCCGCAGCACAGGGCGCGTGTCCGAGTATTCATACGTCTGGCGCACGAGCAACCGGCCGTCCGCGTTGATGACCGAGTAATTGAAGCTCTTCGCGCCAGTCTGATTGAGCACGTGCAGGTTGTTCGATTTATCGATCTGGCACTCGGGTTTGCTGAACGAAATCATGGGGCCAATCGGGAAAATGCGGAACACCCGTGACTCGGATTGGTCGGTCACGCGCGCGTAAAGCTTCATTTGTTTCAGGTGAATCGCCTGCTGCAGCGCATACTTGCGAACTTCAGGCGGCTGGCCCGCCGCGTTCGGCACGCCAAATTCCTGTTCCCACAGCTTCGTGCCTGCGATGACGTGGAATGGCCTGGGTTTGCTGACCAGTTCCTTGTCCCATTGTTTGAGCTTCACCGTGGCCGTGACCAGGTAGCGGCCCGGCCTGGTCAGGGCAAAATAAGGCGCCACGTCCACGCGGCGGGTGGCGACACTCGAGGAATCAACCTCAAATTCGCCCTCGACCGGAACGGCGCCCGACGTCGGCACGATGTAATTGTCCCGGCCTTCAATCGTGAAATGCAGCCAGTCGTTGTCCTTGCCCAAGTGAAGGGTTTGTCCCGAAAAATTCGTGATGCGCACGCCGACCTCGAGGGTTTCACCTGGAAGAAACTGGTCCTGCTCGAGCGCCAGCTCCACGGTCACCTGCGCCGACACCATCCGCGCCAGGGCAAAACAACATCCGGCGATCGGCGGCAAGAATTTCATTCGGGCAATTTAGGCGAGAACCACTCACAGGCAAGCCGCAAATCGAAAAACGCGACAAACAAAACTGCCACTGAGCGTAAACTGTGAGTACTCGGTCGCCGCCTACTCGGACGCCCCTGAAGCAGGGGTTATTCAAGCCCGGACACATTTGAGAAGTGTGTTTGCCGAATCAGAATAAAACCGGCGGTCTTGGCCTCTCAGGTTTTAACCCCGCAGACGGCGGCGGACCTCCTCCTGCACCGCCGATGGAGAAACGCCGCGCAAACATTCGAACGGTTTGTGGTAAGCGCAGCTGTCTTTGAGGCACGGAGCGCACGCAAGCGAAGTCAACCGGATCACCCGCTCGATCTGGCCGTAAGGCCCGGTGCGACGCGGCTCGGTCGGGCCGAACAGCGCCACGACCGGTTTGCCGAGCGCGGCCGCGACGTGCATGGGTCCGGTATCGTTCGTGACCATCAACTCACTGAACCGTATCCATTCGATCATTTCCGACAACGAAGTTCGTCCGGTCAGATCCAGGCATCGTTCCGGTTCTGCTCGCACGATACGCTCGCCCAAAGCGGTGTCGTCGTTGCTGCCCAGAATCGCAAAGCTCAGATCCTCGTAATCGTCTGCCAGGCGGCGCACGAGTTCGGCAAAATATTCCGCAGGCCAGCGTTTGTTGCTCCAGCGCGCCCCCGGCTGCAGCACCACCCAGCGGCCGTCATTCTTTCGCCATTTTTGCTTCACTGCGGCTGCCGCATGGTTGCGCAAAGGCAGCCAGGTGAAATTCCGATGCACCGGTACCCGAAGAAACCGGAGCACTTCCAGGTACCAGTCCACCGCGTGCGTATAAAAACCAGGCCGCGGCACGGCGAGATCGTAAAATCCACGCGCCCCTTCGCGGGAGTCGTCCAGCCCGACCGTCAGACCTCCGTTGGCCAGCCAGGCGAACAGCCCGCTGCGCGCCAGACCCTGCAAATCAATCACCCAATCGAACTTCATCGCGCGCATTTGCCGGATGCTGGCCACCGGTTCGTTCCAGTGGAACGGCGAAGACCAGCGTCGCCGTTCGAAGAGAAACAGGCCGCTGAGGTCCGAGTCGCCCTCCAGCAACGACTGCAACGCCGAGTCGATCCACCAATAAATTTCGCTTCCGGGCAGGTGCTGCTTGAGCAGGCGCAACGCCGGCAGCGCCTGGACGACGTCGCCGAGCGAACTCGGTTTGAGAATGAGGATTTTCAAGGTGCGGGAAAAGAAATCGCAGGGCGTCTGTTCGTCCGAACCGAACCCGGCGAGGAGCCTGAATTTCAGTCGATTCAGGAGGCCTGCCTCAGGCGCATCGCCCACGAATCATTTGCCCAATGCCAGGCGCTCCGCCAGCCGTGGCGGCAGGCCGGCCGCCATGATTTTGGCTTGCGCCGCCGGAATGTCGTAGTCCAGGCGACGCAGTTCGACCGAGCCTTCGTTCATGTCGTAAATCGCATACGCGGCCTTCGGATTGCCGTCGCGCGGCTGGCCGACGCTGCCGACGTTGATGAAATACTTCCGGCCCGGCTCGATCTTGAATTTGGAATAAGTTCCGCCGCGCACGACACTGTCTCGAATGAAAGCCACCGGCACGTGGGTGTGGCCGAAAAAACAGACGGCGGTGTTCTGGTAGGTGAAGCTGGCGGCGGCCGCAAGCCGGTCGAACACGTAGCCCCAACGCTGCGGGCCGTCGAGGGTGGCATGCACGATTTGAAAACTGGCCACCAGTCGGATGTATTTCAAATCCTTGAGCCATTGCCGGTCTTCTTCGGTCAACTGCTGGCGGGTCCATTGAATCGCCTCAGCCGCGTGTGGATTGAATCCTTCCAGATTGGTTTCACTGGAACAATACTCGTCGTGGTTGCCCTTGACGCAAGGCATCCCCGCGTCCCGAATCAGGTCGAGACATTCCTTCGGATTGGCGTTATAACCGACCACGTCCCCGAGGCACACGTAGTGTGTGCAGATTTGCTTTTTGGCGTCTTCCAAAACCACTCGCAACGCCTCGAGATTGGCGTGAATATCGGCGATGATGGCGTATTTCATTTCAAAACGACTTCATCTCACTATTTCAAACCCGCGAAAGTCACCGGTGGCTTCGTTCCAGCTCGCCTCTTCGTTGCCAATGAAGCGGCCTACTTCGGAGTCCTGGATCGCCCGGTGGAACGCTTCCAGTTCTTCTTTCGTTCCCTCAGCCAGCAGTTCCACCCGTCCATCCAATAAATTGCGAACGGTTCCGGTGACTTCAAATCCATTCGCCAGCCTCTTGACGGTGTAGCGAAACCCGACGCCTTGCACCCGTCCCGAATAGTAAATGTGCAGACGCGACCGATTCATGGCGTTCCGACAGCAGCAAACAAACAACCTGCGCGAGCTTGCCGCAAACCGGCCTCACACGCGGCGTTTGCTCGCAGGCATGAAGCCATAACCAGAACCGCAAGCGCAACGCTTTTGTTCTCGGTGGCTTCGATTATTGAGTCTCGCGCAAATGGTTAGCGAGGCTGCGACGAATGCGGAGCACGGCGTTCGCGCCGCTTCACCGTGTGAAACGAAACCAGGCCGAGACATTTCCAGCGTTCTCTCACCGCGGGCGCTGAAGCGGGCTAAAGCCCGCGCCCCGGGACTCCTGTTCCGGAACCCTCTTCAGGAACCGGGTGGGGCGAGACTCTGTCGAGCCCTGATTCTATCCATTGAAAATCAGGGCTCGACGGAGTCTCGCCCCACCGTTCATGGCCTCACAGCTCCTTGCGCTGTTGCGCGCGGCGTTTGGCCTCCAGCAACCGGCTGGTGGTGCTGGCCGGCTGCTCCTCGGGCCCGGCCGGGGTCGTCCCTCCAACGACCGTACCGGCGCCGGGCAGCGCCGGTACGGTTTCTTTTCTCTGTGGAAAGACGACGACCGGGTGCTGTGGCTGGAACAAATCCGGAGCGGGCTGGACGGCCACGGTTTGTTTCGCCCGGACCTGATCGCGCCGCGCCAACAGGGCGGCAAGCGATTCATCGGCCTCGGGCGGACGCTGCACACCGCGCCAGAAGAAAAGCCAGCGTCGAAGCGTTTGCGTCGCGCGAAGCCATTCGGCGCGGTCGATCTGGATGCGTCGCACGCCGACATCCAGCGGGAACAACAGGATAGCCAGTTTCAACAGCCATTCCCACAAGTCACGCGGCTGAAAAGTTTTTATGCGGTCGTGGAGGAACGGGTTGTCCGCAGGGGCATCCGGTTCGAGCACCCTGCCGCCGCCCGCCTCCGCAAGTCGGCGCAGCAAATTATGATTCGGCTCCGTCGCGCTGAATTCCGGCGAATAGTTCACACTCGCGCCGAGCGCCTGCCAGCCGCGCACTTCTCCGTTCTCGACGTTCATCAGATTGAGCAGATACGCGCCCACTTCCCTGGTCGGAAAGCGCCCCTCGTAGTGCCCGGGGCCGGTCTGTTCCAGGCGCACGGTCTGTCTTTCGCCCTTGGGACTGACGACGGTGACCGGCAGGTTCAGGAAATTCCGGTAGTTCCCCTTTTCGTCGAGCGCCTCGACGCTGACGATGCCTTCGCCTTTGTCCACTGTCACCTCCGTAGTGAAGTCGGCATTGTCCAGGCGGCGCAGACTCCACTTCGCAATCTGCGACCAGAACTGCCGGTACTTCGGCCAGCCCAGCCAGTCTTGCGCCCATTTCGCCCTGGCATCGGAAGTAAATGCCACCGCCCGGCCCAACCCGAATTGCCAATGCGCCAGCAGCGGATCGCCTTTGTCGGTCAGCAGCGGGGTTTCCGCCCGCGGCTTCTGGCTGGTCGCAACGTAACCGCGCAGTTGCGGATATTCATTGGCGCCGATGCCGCGAACCAGTTCACTGGACGAGACCTGCTGCGGTTTGAACGGCTCCTCGTAAATCGCCGATTTCAAAATCACCGCCGCTTCTTTGATGAAAATCTGCGGCAACTGGTCGGGCGAACGCACATCGTAGAAGCGTCCGTGCCCCAGCTCAGCCATCGAGATCATTGTGTCGGGTCCGGCATGACCTGCGATCAGCACCGTGCTCAGGGTGATGCGGTCGCCGACGATGGATTGCATCAGTTGCGGCGTGGGCGCCGCGGGGTCGCCATCGCTGAAAACGATGATGTGTTTAAGGCTGGCGGTGGACTTTTTCAGCGCCTCATGCGCCATGCTCACGATGTTTTGGAAACTGCCAAGATCACCCTGGTTCATGCCGGCGATGGAGCGGCGCATGGCCATTTTGTCGCCGACCCTGGCCAGCGGAAAAAGCCAGTGCTCGTTGCCGTCCCAGAGCAGGACCCCCATTTGGTCCTGGGGGCCGAGCGCTTCGAGCACGCCGATGGCGCAGTCGCGGGCGATCTGGTTGCCGTTCATGAACTCCATGCCGTGCATGATGAGCACCACCGCGCCGGGCGGCAGAACTTTCTTGCTGCTCAATTCCATATCGACCGGCAACGTCTCCTCCAACGGCGTGCCGCGGTAGCTGCCCGCCGCATAAGCCTGGTCCCCGCCGATACAGACCAGCCCGACGCCGAAATCGCGCACCGCGCTTTGAAGCAATTTCATCAACGTGTCTCCCAGGTCGCCCGCGGCGATGTTGCTGAGAAAAATGCTGTCATAACTCTGCATCTCGGCGAGGGTGCCGGGGAACCTGGTGATGTCGGCCGCTTTCACCTCGAGGTTCGCCGACCGCAACGCGGCGAGCAGCGCCGCCTCTTTGTCGGGTTCACTCGAGACCACCAGAATGCGCGGGTCGCCGCGCACCGTGGTGAAGTTGATGGCGCGATTGTTCTGGGGCACGGAATCCCCCGGCGCTTCGATCTGCACTTCGTAGCTGTAAAAGCCCGGATCGGTCAGGGTTTGCGGAACGGTGAAAAGATTCTTGCCGGCTTCCAATCGGACGGGTTGTTCGCCGAGCAAATGTTCGTTTTGAAACAACCGCACCGTCGCCTTCTGCGCCTGGTCGGCCTGCGCGAAAATTTTGACCTCGAACGTCTGGCCTTTCTTGATGTTGCCCGGCAGCGACAGCTTTTGCACCGAAACATCGCCTCCGCGCGCGACGCCGAGCGGGACGAGGTCGATGCTCACGCCCAGCGGTTTGGACGCGACCACGGCCGCAAAGGCGTCACCCATGTTTTCGTTGCCATCGGACAGCAGCACCAGCCGCTTCTGGCCGGTTTCGGGAAACGCCGCTGTCGCGAGGCGAATCGCCGAGGCGATATCCGTTCGTTCACGGCCGACGACCGCCTGGATTTTCTGGTCACCGACTTTCGGGTTCGGCGAAGTGTCAATGGCTGCGTCCGTCCCGAAGACGATCACTCCGGCCTTGTCCATCGGCTTTTTTGCCGCCGCCGTTTTGGAAACATAGAGCCGCGCCGCCTCCTGCTGCTCCGGCGGAATGCTGTCGGAGCGGTCGAGCACGAAAAAAACGTTCATCCCTTCCTGGGGATGCTTCCACTGCAACCCGGCGATGGCCAGCACCAGCGCCAGCACGATCAGCAGGCGCAAGCCGAACGCGCTCCAGCGCCGCCACGCGCTGATTTGCGCGTCCGACCTCAAGGTCAACCAAACCGTCCACGGCGCCGCCACAAAGAGCAACGACAGCCAGGCTGGATTTGTGAACTGGAAATTCATTTCCGGCCTGCCGTAGCCACCGACGTAAGGACGTGGCCGTGCTGGTTCGAGGCTGGATCATCGAAGGCGCGATCGGTCCGCCTCCTCGCGTCGGCGGCTGCAGATTCGCGCCGGATGAACTTCTGGACTCGATGGTTCATCGCGTCGGCGACGTAAAGGTTCCCCTTCGAATCGAGGGCGACGCCCCACGGATTGCTGAATTGGCCCGGTGCCGCGCCCGGTCCTCCAAGGATTTCGAGCGGCTGGTTGTTGCGATCAAAAATCTGGATGCGGCTGTTCCCAAACTCGCAGACAAACTGGCGGCCTTCCCCGTCCACCTTCACGTCGTAAGGATAACTCATCTGGCCTCGATCCATCCCCGGCTTGCCATAGCTCCGCAAAAAAACTCCGTCAGACGAAAAAATTTGAACTCGATGATTGCACGAGTCGGCCACATAAAGCCGGTCCTGCCGGTCAATCCCCAGGCCTTCCGCGCGATTGAACTCGCCATCGCCGTTTCCGCCTCGACCGATGGCTCGAATGAGCTTCTTGCCTTCGGCGGTGAACTGCTGCACGCGTTCGGTCAATCCGTATTCGCTCACCAGAATATCGCCGCGCGAATTCACGATGACCGAACGCGGGAACGCCAGTTCCCCGGCGTTCGTCCCGTGCGCGCCCCATTGCGCGACCAGTTTGCCGTCGGGCGTGAAATGATTCACCCGCGAGTAATGCGGCTCCAGCACGACGATGTCGCCTTTTTCATCCCGGCACATTCCCTTCGGCTTGCCCTTGTCCGTCTGCGGCATTTGCCAGAAGCTTAGAAGAGCGCCATCGGGCGAGAATTTCTGCACCCGCCCGGTCATATCGACGACGTAAAGGTTGTCCTGCGCATCGACCGCGACCGAGCGCGGTTTGTTGAACTCTCCCATACCCGCGCCGCGCGTGCCGATGACTTTCACGCGGGTGAACAGCTTGCTTTGAACCCGCGCCTCGGTCGGCGAGGTCGTGGGCGCGCAACCGGTCAATACCAGCCCCGCCAGGAGTGCCCCTGCGCAGAGGGGCAGCGTTGTAGCCGCGACCTTCCGGTTGCGCACGCTCCGTCCGGCACTCCAAATCGCGAGCGGCGCGACCGCGAGCATCAGGAGGAGCAGGCAGAGTGCATTCACCTGAGGGTTGTGGCCGTAGTGCAAAAAATTGAAGATTCGCACCGACAATGTCTCCGCGCCAGGCGGCATGATGAGGATCAGCGTCTCGGCGTCCCACAGGCACAGGAGATAGATCAAATACCAGGCGGCGGCGATCTGCGGCGCGACCTGCGGCCATTGCACGTGGCGCAGCAGAGCCAGGCGCGACGCGCCTTCGAGCCGCGCGGCGTCGGTCAAATCCCCGTCCACCGACCGAAGCGCGTGCGCCGTCGTGTTCCAGCCCACCGCCAGGTATCGCACCGTCCACGCCAGAAAAACAATCCCGACACTTTGGTAAAACACGGAGAGGAAGGTCCGGTTGAAAACAAAAATCAGCGCGATGCCGAGCAAGACGCCGGGAACGAGAAACGGCAGCCAGATGAATGGATCCATCGGCCAACGCCAGGTCGCGAGGCTCACACAGACCACAAGCGCAGCCGTGATCGCCGCGAAAGTCGCGGAGTTAAACACCGCACCCTGCCCGGCTTCAATGGCAGGGAGCAGCTCCTGCCAGGTTCGCCCGCTGGAACACAAATCCACCAGCGGCAGCCCGACCGCCAGCATTGCAACGGCCATTGCAACGAATCCGCTCGAAACCATCCAGCCGGTGCCGAGATGTCGTCGAAAGGTTACGGCGGCAACGGCGCCCTCCAACCGTGGCCAGGCAATCTCGCGACGACGCAACCAAAGCAAGAGGAGCATAGGCGCGAGCACCAGCGGCCAGCTCATGGTCAGCGCCCCGCCGGCTTTTAAGTTGTTGTTGAACTCCACCCAAACCTCGACCGGGAAAACTTTCACCTGCAAAATCGACGGCACCGCGAAATTATTCAACGCCAGCACGAAC
>QHPW01000243.1:0-6054 GCA_003219675.1 Verrucomicrobiota bacterium | reverse complement strand
CGCATCAGCGGCCAGCCGCTCAGGACCGGCTCGTTCTCAAGCTGGCCCGGCTCCAGTCGCCGCCAGGCCCCCAGAATCAGCAAAAGCGAAACCGGCCAGAGCATCAACGACAGAATCCAGACCGTGCCGCCGAGCGAGTAAATATTGAAGGGCAACCAACCGCGCCAGACCCCGGTCAAGCCCAGCAAATGCAGCCAACAACCCGTGACCAAAAACGGCGGTAATGCCAGCGCGAGGACCGCAATCGACAGAAACCCCCGACGCCAGCCGGATTCCAGCGCCGACACAAACAGCGCTGCCAAAAAGCCGAACACCAACGACAGGAGCGTTGTCAACGCGCTTGCCAGCAGACTGTTTTCCAGCAGCGTCCAGTTCATCTCAGGAAAACTCCTTTCAGTTCCGCCGTGCCTTGGTCCAGCCCGACAAGCAATCCTTCCCACTCCGGCTTCAGCGTAGCGCGGGTGACGTCCCGGGTGCAGACGCCCTCCAACGCGCGCGCTGTCACCAGCTTTTCCACAACCTCCGGCTGTTTGAGATACTCAAACAGCCTCTCTGCGCCGGCGGAATGACCCCCGCCGCGCACGAGGGCGATGGTGTTGGGAACCAGCAGCGATTCTTCGGTCAACGGCAACTCGACGATGGAGGCGCCCTCCCGTTGCTCGGCGGCGATGTCGTCGGAATCAGTCAAGCCGACCCACGCTTCGCCTTTCGCGACCAATTTTGCGGCGACGGAATTGCCATCGACAAGAAACGGTTTGTTTGCAGCCAGCGCGCGGCACCAGTTTTGCCAGCACTTATCGCCCCAGACCTGTCGCAGCGCCAGAAAATGCGTCGCCGTCGTGCCGAACAGCGGATAGGCCAGCGCGACTTTGCCACGCCACGATTGGTTCGTTAGTTCAACGATCGAATGTGGTGCGGCGGCGAGCGAAAGCCGGTTCGTGTTGACCGCAATACGCCGGCTGCGATAGCCGATCGCCGTCCATTTCTCAAAAACTCCTTTCGCCGCGAGCTGACGTGTCCGCAGTTCCTCGTTGTTCCAGAAAATGTCGCACTGCGGATGGTCGTTTTCAGCCAGCAACCGATTGACCAACCCGACGGTTTTCACCACTTCGCTGTCATAAACGGCCCGGACTCTGATGCCGGTCTGCCGCTCGAACTGCTTCAGAATCGGCTCGGCATAGACCTGGTCCTGGGAGGTGTAAATAATGACCTCAGAGGCAGGTGTGAACGTCCCTGTCAGCCAAGCCACCGCCGGCAACAACGTTCCGGCGACAATTGCAATCACAGGAATGATAAGCCACCACCAATGGCCAATGACTTCACGCCGCGCGAACTCGTCGTTGCGCCAACTGTGGTCCATTTTCTCGCGGTCGCGAGTCATACCGGCATCTTCCATCCTCAAGCAGTTCGTCTGTGATACCACCACCATTCAAACATCAGCACCGCGAGGCCGATGGCCGCGATCCAACGCCAGATTTCCAGGTTGGCCCGGCGCATCGTCGTGGCGGCCACGGTGCCGAACTTGCCGAGGTTCAGTTCGGCGCGCGGACGCGTGTCGCTCTCCGCCGAGTCGAGCAAGTCCACGCAAAAGACTGTTTCGTTTGTGCCGATCGTCAGGTGATAAACGCCCTGTTTCGCGGTGCCGCCGAACACGAGTTCCTGCGCGTTCGGGTCGAGTGACAGCGATTTCCTGCTTCCGTCCGGAAACGTGACTTCTGCCGACCGGGCGGGCTCGATGAGGGCTTGACGGAACGGTTCGCCCGCCTTGACCAGCAATTGACTCGCCTGCATCGAGGCCGGGTTCAACCAATCGACGGCGTTGGCGATGAAAATGGGAAACGAAATACGGAACGGCCAGTTGCTTTCGAGCAGGTCGAAACCGAGCCACACGATGCGTTGGCGCGCCAGTTCGCCGGCCAGGATGAGCGGTGTTTGCGGCGAATCCACCACCGCCGCGGCCCAGGTCGGCGTTTTGACCGCGAGCGTTTTGGCCAGGGCAACGTTGTCGAAGCTGACGAAACGCAACAGCGGATGCGTGCTTTTCCAATCGACAATCGGGGGTGCTTCCACGCCGCCCAGGACCTGAAACCAGTTCGTGTTCAGGGTGTGGATCGCCAGCAGATTCGCTTTCGGCCAGACCGCAGGCGTCACATCATCGAGCACGACGAGGTCGAAGTTCGACTTTGGCTCGCTCACATCCGCGGCGACGGACAGTTCCACTTTGCCGGCGGCTTTGAGCGCCTTCTCCAGCAGGCGATTGCCGCGCGACACCAGCAGGACTTTCACCGGCCGGGGCAGGAGGCTCACAATGGATGCCTGGTTGTCCGCCGCGAGGTCGTCCCTGGCGGTGATGCGCACGCTGAACACGCCGTCGCGCGGTTGCGTCGCCAGGAAAACCGCCGGTGTCGTGTTCGTCGGCGGTATCGTCAGCGGTTTGGTTTCGAGCAATTGATCGTCGAAACGCAATTCGATCTCGGTCTTCTGCTCTTCCGGCGAGTAGTTCGCCACGCTGGTGAAGACCGCGCGCTGGCCGGGGTCCTCCGGGTTGGGTCGCACGTCGAGGGATACGATGCCGAGGTTGTTCGCGCGCTGCCCGACGAGATGGTAAACCAGCGGCAGGCCCTTGTTCTCGATCTCGCTCAGGCCGGGCGCCGCCCCGTCGCTGAAGAGATGAACTTCGGCGCCGGTTTTGTCCCGGGTCAGCGACTCCGCCATCTTCAGCGCTTCAACCAGGCGCGTGGGCGAATCGGTCACCTGGCCGGACTCAATGGCGCGTCGCAGCAGCGATTTCTCGCTGGTTTCGGATTGCTTGACTTCAGTGACCGCGCCCGCCAGCAGCACCACCATGCGATCGGTATCGCGCAGGCTGTTCACGAGCTTGAGGGCCTCGGCGCGCGCCTTCTCGAAGCGCGACGGCGTTTCATCCGCGCACTGCATCGAAGCCGACGCGTCGAGAATGACGACCTGGAGATTGCCGCCCGCCAGCCTGCCGGAGAAGTAGGGCCGGGCGAGCGCGAAAATCGCCAAGGCGAGCATCAACAGTTGGAGAATGAGCAGCCAGTTGTGGCGCAGCTTCTGGAATGGGGCGCTGGCCTGCGTCTCGGCCAGGAATTTCTGCCAGAGCAACGTGCTGGACACCAGCCGCACCACCCGCTTGCGCTTGAGCAGATAAAACAGGATCACCACCGGAATCGCCGCGGCGAACCAAAAGGCCATGGGAGCGAGAAAGCGCATTTTAGTGCGGGGTGCGGAGTGCGGAGTGCGGAGTTTCAACCAACTTGATAACGTCCAATGCAAATTTCTTTGTTCGTTGTTTCAGATTCTCGTTACTCATAACATTCCTTCTGCCGCCGGCGTTTGAATCACCGATTGTTTGTGTTCCGCACGCACCCCGCACTCCGCACTTCTATCAGCCCCACACCTCGGCTTCCCTCAGTTGCCGGAGCAGCAGTTCTTCCAGCGGCATATCGGAGCCGGCCATGAAAAAGTTGATGCCGCGCGACGAGCTATACTCGCGCAGTCGCTGGCAAAAATTCTGCACCGTCTGCTTGTAGGCGTTCAGCCGATACCTGCCGAACGTCACTTCCTGCTGCGCGCCCGACTCTGAATCAATCAAACGCAGATCCCCGTAAGTCGCCGGATTCAGTTCGTCCGGCGCGAGGATTTGCACGGCGTTCACTTGAAATCCGCGACCGACCAGCGCGGTCAGGCCCGCTTCGTAACCGGACGGGTCCAGAAAATCGCTGAGCACCACCGCCACTCCCGCCCGGCGCGCCTGCAACGCGCCGCGCCGCAACGCCTGGTTGAACGACGCAGCGCCGCTAGCAGTGAGTTGATTGATGCTTTGAAAGAATTGCAGCGAGGACTTTCGACCGCGCACCGCGCGCAACGCGCCGCGCGCCGCGAGTTCCTGACTGCGCGCTTTGAGTTCCGACTCGTTCATCGGCTCCTGCGAAATATCGGGGAAGACCACGACACTCACGCGATCAAAGCCGCACAACGCCACATAACCCACCGCCGCGGCGACCTGCCGGGCGAAATCAAACTTGCGCGGCTCGCCAAACGCCATCGATTCGCTGGCGTCGAGAAAGAGGGTGACCGGCAGTTCGCGTTCCTCCTCGTAGAGTTTCAGGAACAGCCGATCCAGCCGGCCGTAGAGGTTCCAGTCCAGATAGCGAAAATCGTCCCCGGCGACATAATTGCGGTAATCGGCGAACTCGACCGATTGGCCGCGCGCCTTGCTGCGTCGTTCGCCTTTGAGCGAACTCTTCGCGCGCCGTTGCGCGAGCAATTGGAATTGTTCGAGTCGGCGGAGGAGTTCTGGGGTGAGAAGAGCGGCCATGATTCAGCGCGAGGATCCAGAATGGAAGATGTAGGATGGATGGCAACTGGCAAAACACCGCAACGAAGTTGCAGGAATACACAACGGTTCGCCGAAGGCGAACAACGCGAATAGCCGTGGGTGCAACCCACGGAAATTCGTCAACCCGTCTATCGACCCTGAAAGGGTCGAATAATCGCGCAACGGCTCAAACCAAGTATTTTTCATCGAATCGAACCCCGAATTCGACCAGCACGCAATTCGTCTCGGAAAGAGAGCTTCTTGTGATGGTCCGGCTGGCCTTTGATGTATTCGATAACTGCGTCTTTGTCATCGTGCGACACGGTAAACGCGCCGTAACCATCCTGCCAATGCGTGAATTTCGAAAACACGGCATTGTCTTTAATCCATGCGCTGGTGCTGACCTTAATATCTTTGACCAAGTCCGCGAGAGCAACAGTTGGGTGCAAGCCTGTCAAAATGTGAACGTGGTCTTCCACGCCGCCAATGCGATAGAGGTGACAATCTTTGTTTTTCAGTATGCCCCAGGCGTAACGGAAAAGGTTTTCCCGTTTGTCCGCGCTCAGTGCAGGCATGCGATCTTTTGTTGAGAAGACGATGTGGTAATAGATTTGCGTGAAAGTTGACATGCACGCCCGTCAGGCTTGTTCGACCCGTTCGGGATCGAACGAATCCGCTGGTTTGCGTTTCAGAAACCAACATGAACCGGAATGGAATGGCGGGAATGCATGGTACGCCGAAGGCGAACAACCTGAATAGCCGTGGGTGCAACCCGCGGAAAGGGTGCGCAAATGCCCTTGGCCCTGAAGGGGCCGAACAATCCGGCGAACAATTTGGAATTTTCTAATCATGTCGCGGGAGGATCCGTGGTTCGACCCTTTCAGGGTCGAACATCTTTTCGGACGTTGTTCCGTGGGCTGGCGCCCACGGCTATTCACGTTGTTCCGCTTCGCGGATGAAGAACAGCGCGCGCGCCGCGCGGCGAGCAACTGAAACTGCTCGAGGCGGCGGAGTTCGGGAGTAAGGAAATTAGCCATCCAACTATTCATTCAAGTCTATGGCCCTTGGATGCGAAACTGCATGTCGACTTTTGATCTATTGGCCCCAAACTGATTGTGCCACGCGCAGGGCATTCGGGTCTCGACTTCAAATAACGACCTTCGCCAAAGAGCTCCATTTCTGATGGGACCTCCGTCGGCGCTTTGTTATTCTGTCTTGCCCACGCTTCCTTGGCATCCTGAATCGCTCGAAGGTTTGCGATACACGCAGATCTTTGTGCAATCTGTCGAGCCGGGACGCAGTCAAGAATGGCTACCGCGACCAACAACAGAACCAGAAGACCACCGAGTAATCCCGCCACAACTTTCTTCTTGGTACGCCACAGCGCAATCACACCAGCAATCCACGCAGCAATGATCAAGAGTTCTGGAAGTCCAAAAACTACGGCGATCATAGATCGGCATTGAGGAGCGGTGGACGGTGCAGAATTATGCCGCCACCGCCTGCGCGTCTCTCGGCACATCCTGGAGAATCTGCGTGATGATATGGTCGGTGGTGATGCCTTCGGCTTCGGCTTCGAAATTCAGGATCAATCGATGTCGCAATGTGGCCGCGGCGACGGTTTGTATATCGTCGAAGCTGACGTTGAACCGTCCCAGGGTGAGCGCGCGAACTTTGCCGGCGAGGATGAGCGCCTGTCCGCCACGCGGGCT
>QHPW01000056.1 GCA_003219675.1 Verrucomicrobiota bacterium | reverse complement strand
TTCCAGCTTTTCCTTCAACTGAGGAATGTTGAATGGTGATGGATGTAGAAAGGGACGGTTGCCATTCCTAATGACACGCAGAAACCACGAGTACGGGAACGTTAAATTTCCAACAGTGTCCACCGCTGACCTGAATTCGCTTCTACGATTTCTAGGCATTTTAATTGCCTCTCTATTCAACTCTTTTGATAAGCGTTTTAGTTCGTCAAACATCTTCTTTGCACAGTCCACCATTTCCGGATCGGTCTTCGCTGCGAAGAATCGCTTCTGGTACTGCGCCAAACGATTAAGAATATAGGTTATCTCGGCTGGTAACATGACTGTTTCGCCGTTGGCATCATTCCTCCTCGAGAATCTTCCATTCCAGAATGCTGCCGGAGTAATTTGGTTGTAATTGCACTTCGATCCGCAGTCTGGTCGTTTCCACCCGCCTGAAGGTCGAGCGATTGTACCGGTCGAGTTGGGTTCCAAATCCGCTCGTGTTCTCCACCGGTTTCCAGCTTTCGCCCCGCCGGCAAAAGAGTTTCCACGATTGCGGCGCGCGGCAGCCGCCGTTCGGCCCGTAGTCAAACCAAAACACTTCGACGACGGAAACCTCGCGCGGTTTCGTGAAATCGTATTGCGCCCACTCGGCTGTGCCGCGATGGCCCCACTAAGGTGAACCGCGGGATGCTGTGGTCGTTCGAGTTTTTTGGCTCAAGACCATCAATCATCGCCTCGACCGTGTCATGGCCAAAGCAGTTCGAGGCCGACACCGGAGACGGTTGCGGCCCGGTCCATTCGCGCGCGTTGCCGCCGCTGCCGATGACGGGAAATGCCGAAATGCGCAGCCGTGCCGCGCCCATCGGGATCAGTGTGACAACCTCAGCCGGCTCGTCGCTTTTCACCGGACTGTCCTGAAGTTTTCCGGCCAGACCGAAGCGATCCATTTTCCAGGCGGGAATTTTTTTCGCTTTAACTTGCAGCGAGACAGGCGCGGTTTCGGGCTTGAAAGGATTCGCCCCGAGCGAGCCGGACTTTTTCACGAGCGCGAAGGACCTGGCAGGATCGCGCTGGTTCAGGACGAGCCCGTAGTTCCACGCCGTGGTCGGGCGCACTTCCCATTCGGGCCACGCATCTGTCCCGCCGTAGCGCGTCCATTCCTCGCCGATTCTGAGCGAGAATGTCAGTGGACCGTAATCCACCGAGACTGCGTTGTGATTCTTTTGCCATCGGCGCACCGTGACTCCCATCGGAAATCGGAGCATCACGATGTCGCCGTCCTTCCATTCACGCTCGATGCGCGCGTAGGAAAGCCGCTTTGGGTTCAGCGAAATGCTCTTGCCGTTGACCTTGGCCGACGGCCGCGCGCACCAACCGGGAATGCGCCAACGCAACGGAAACTTGACCGGTTTCGCGACGGAAACCCGCAGCACAACCGTATCGCTGAATGGATAATCGGTCTCCTCGGAAACCGTGACGCTCGCGCCGTCGCCGACGTTGGCAGTGACTTCGCTGGCGGCGTAGAGCGACGCGCAGAGCCCGCGGTCGGGTGTCGCCAGCCAGAGTTCCTCCGCGTAGTAAGGCCAGCCGTGCGAGACGTTGTGCTGGCAACAACGATAGACTTCAAAAGGGCTGTAAGAAAACATCGTGCCGCCGTTTTCGATGGCGGGCGCATGATCGTTTTTGTCGAGCGCGACCTGGTTTGCGCAAGTGAGATAGTGCAGACCTTTCCAGTCGGGCGTTAAAGCGGCGGGCAGCGAATTGAACGCGAGTTCCTCGCAGCGGTCGGCCCAGATCGGCTCGCCGGAAATCTTCGTCAACATCTCGTCGTCTCCAGCGAAACCGCCGCCGGGGAACTGGCCGTAAAGGCCCATCACCGTCTCGTAGTTACGCTCCGCGGCGCGCAGGAATTTTTCGTCGCGCGCCTGGAGGTAATAGACGGCGGGTTCGCGAAAGCCCTGGGCAATATTCACGTTGTGCCAGTTGTGGACTCCGCTCGTCCAGTTTTCCATGTGCTCGTGGATTTTCTTCGCGAGATCGAGCAGCCACGGTTCGCCCGCGTGGTTGTAGAGCCAATAAACGCTTTCGATGTTGTCGCCGAAACGAATCTTCGGCCAATAACCGCGACCGAAATCTTCGCCCGGTCGGGAGTTCAACCAGCGAAAATATTTTGTCATGAACGGCAGCACGCGCTCGTCGTGGGTGTATTCATAAAACGACTGGAGCACGTTGAGCATGACCATGTGCGGCCACAGGTCGGGCTTGCCCTCCAGGCCGGTCTTGTTCGCGCGCGGGCCGAAAAAGCCGTCGGTTTCCTGGCTCGACAGCACGGCATCGATCCACTTGCGCGCTTCTTTGATGATTTTCTCGTCGTTCAGGACGTAGCCGAGGTCGCCGTAGCCTTTGAGCCAGTACGGCAGCTCTTCCCAGCCGAACTTCCCCTGCCCGCTCGGCGACGCCCAGGCGCTGTCTTCAAATTTGCACCATTTGGAAATCTCTTCCAGATGCCCGGTCATGCCGTCGGCCTCCAGCTCAAGTTGCGCGCGCAGCCAGCCTTTGGGTTTGATGCTGCCGATAGGCAGCTTCATAAACGCGCCTGGCGCGAGCGGCGGACGATTGGCGACGTAAAATGATTCCATTTTCGTGTTGGCCTCGGCGGCGCTGGCGAGCAGCGGCACGAAGGCAATCGCTGCCAGTGCAACATATT
>QHPW01000242.1:6616-7772 GCA_003219675.1 Verrucomicrobiota bacterium | reverse complement strand
GGAGAAGCCGGGACCGCTGGAATTGAAACAGGTTTTTTCGGCCGAGCATCGCGGAATTGACCTGGACGCCTATGAGTTCACCTCCCAGCCGAACGCGCGGCTGCGTTTGTATCTTGCGCGGCGTCCTCGTCTCAAGAGACCCGAACATGTAGTGGTCGTGGTGCAGGACGAAGAGGATTGGCGTAAATGGGATGCAGGCATGCGCTACGCGTTCGGGAGCGAGTTGGAGTCCGACCCTCCGCAAGAGCAGCGGATTCCCAAAGCGGATGCGAATCAATTCGAGGGCATCCGCCGTTCACTGACGACGAACAACAGTGTTTTTATTTATGTCGCGCCCCGCGGCATCGGATTGACGGGCTGGAGCGGCGACGCGAAGAAACAAACACAAATCCGTCGGCGCTACATGCTGCTGGGCCAGACCCTGGACGGCATGCGCGTGTGCGACATTCGCCGCGCGGTGCAAGCCGTCCGCGCGTTTCGCAGCTTTCAAGGCGTGCCCCTTCGGCTGAAGGCAAACCGTGACCTGGCGGTGGATGCGCTCTATGCCTCGCTCTTCGAGAAAGGAATCGCCGGTTTGGAACTGTCGCAACTTCCCGCTTCGCATCGCGATGGCCCCGACTATCTCAACGTCCTGCGCGTGCTCGACATTCCGCAAGCCGTTGCGATGGCGGCGGAGCGCGCGGAGGTGCGCCTGATGGAATCCGGCACGAAGGACTGGGAATACCCGATCGCGGCCAGTCAAAGCCTGGGCTGGGACGAAAAGCGGTTGGTCATCGAGCGACTCTCATCCAGTGAATCGCGGTAAATCACGGCTTGCGCAGACGAAAGTAACGCTCGATTTGACTGAGCGGCACGGAAACCTCCACGCGGCCATTGTTGGTCATCGGCGCTTCGACGACAGACTGCCAGTTCGTCAGGCTCAGACTCATCGTGGATTCGAGAATGAACCCGGTGGACGGGAACGGCCAAGAAACGCTGACGGTTCCGTTGCTGCTCACAAGGTTGAGGTTAGGGCCGGCGGAGACACACGTGTTCACCAGCACCCAGACGGTGCCCGAGAAAGCTTCGTTGGCCACGGCAAGGTCTGGCCTGCCATCCCGATCAAAGTCGCCAACAGCAACAGAACTGGGACGTTCTCCCGTAATGTAGGTGTAGG
>QHPW01000242.1:0-6475 GCA_003219675.1 Verrucomicrobiota bacterium | reverse complement strand
CCAACAGCACAGCCACGTAAAGAGAGGCAGAGGTATCGTTGGGTAAGACAAGATCGAGCCTCCCGTCGCCCTTGAAGTCGCCCACCGCAACTGAATACGGATTTACTCCTGCGTCGAACGATTTCGCCGCAGCCAAACTGGGCCTCGGACACCCATCGGCCAGGGTCACTTCACCGTGAAACAGGATGGCGAACCCGGCGGCAGACACCATCGCTGCCAGGTATGAGGCGTGGCTTTTCACCGGGTAAAAAGCGCGGGAGATATTCATGTGAACACAGGCAGCGCACGACCGCGACTGCTTGGTTTCGGTCTTGGTCGGCATCGGTTCCCTGATCTACGCTCACGACACATGTAACACAAGAAACAAGCGTGGTCAGAACAGGTCACTGTGTTTGAGGTGGCGGGGCCTCATCAACGAAACGGCTTGGCAAGTGAATGGAAGTCCAGTAAGCAAGTCACTTCTCTTGACTATGCGGTTCAGATTGCTTTTGGTCGCGGTGTTCTGCGGACTCAATTTATCTGCACAACAAGGCGATGAGCGCGCCGAAACTCAGACGCCACGCGTCCCCAAAGAATTGATCCCGCCCGCGCCGGCGTTGTCGCCGGACGAAGCCTTGAAAACGTTCAAGCTTCAACCTGGTTTCCACATCGAACGTGTCGCCGCCGAACCTCTGGTGCATCAGCCGGTCCAAATCGCGTTCGATCCCGACGGACGGTTGTGGGTGATCGAGATGCGCGGTTACATGACGGACACCGATGGCAAGGGCGAGCCGGACAGGACCGGCGACGTGATCGTGCTCGAAGACAGCGACGGGGATGGTCGAATGGACAAACGGACGGTTTTCCTCGATGGCCTGGTGATGCCGCGCGCGCTGGCGCTGGTGCGCGGCGGCGCGCTCGTCGCCGAACCGCCGAACCTCTGGTTCTGTCGCGACACGAATGGCGACCTGAAGTGCGACGAAAAGACGCTCGTGGCAAACGACTACGCGACCGAAGCCGACCTGAAACTCGGCCTGCGCGCGAGTCCGGAACACGCGTCGAACGGGCTGCTCATGGCGCTGGACAACTGGATTTACAGCGCCAACCACACCACGCGCTTTCGCAACACGGACGGCAGTTGGAAGCGGGAGCCGACGGTCTTTCGCGG
Organism: Verrucomicrobiota bacterium; assembly: GCA_003219675.1. GTDB lineage: Bacteria > Verrucomicrobiota > Verrucomicrobiia > Limisphaerales > AV2 > AV2. The sequence goes on along the minus strand of QHPW01000242.1, from coordinate 5,328 downwards.
GCAATGGGGCATTTCACAGGATGACTTCGGACGGTTGTTCTATAACTCGAATGAGGACCCGCTGCGCGCCGATTTCGTGCCGTCCGTTTACCTGACCCGCAATGCGCACTATCGCAACCCTGCCGGCGTCAACGTGCAGCTTTACGAGGACAAGGCGGTCTGGCCGATTCGCGTCAACCCCGGTGTGAACCGCGGCTATCGCCCCGGCCAGTTGCGGTCCGATGGCACGCTGGCCACGTTCACCGCCGCGTGCGCGCCGCTGGTGTATCGCGGCGACAATTTTCCACGCGATTGCGCTACGTGCTCGAAGAACATGGGGCGGGTTTCAAGGCGAAGAGCGCCTACGACAAGGCGGAATTCCTGGCCTCGACCGACGAGCGGTTTCGTCCAGTAAACCTGAACAACGGACCGGACGGCTGCCTTTACATCGTCGATATGTATCACGGCATTCTGGAACACCGCCTTTACATCACGAGCTATCTGCGCCAGCAAATCCTCGACCGCCGTCTCGACCAGCACACCGACCTCGGCCGCATCTACCGAGTTGTCAGCGAATCCAAACCGCCGGGAGCGAAGCCGCATTTGTCGGAGGCCGGTTCGGAGGAACTGGTGAAATGTCTTTCGCACTCAAACGGCTGGTGGCGCGACACCGCGCAGCGCCTGCTGGTGGAGCGCAACGATTCATCCGCAGTCGGACCGCTGAAACAACTGGCGACTTCCGGGGAAAATCCGCTTGGCCGGTTGCACGCGCTGTGGACTCTTGAGGGCATGCGGCAGCTCGATTCTCCGACGTTGAAAAGAGCGTTGTCCGACACGCATCCTGAAGCGCGGGCGGCGGCGATGCGCATCAGCGAGCCGCTGTTGAAAAATCAGCCGGAGCTGGTCGGCGAACTGCTGAAGCGCGTCGGGGACGCCGCGCCGGGCGCTCGGTTGCAACTGGCGCTCACGCTCGGCGAAGTCCTGGACCCGCGCGCGGAGGACGCGCTGGCGAAGGTCGCCCGGCAAAACGCAGCCGACGTTTATATTCGCGATGCGGTGATTAGCGGACTTGCAGGGCGCGAACTGGAATTCCTGGAGCGCCTGCTTGAGGACAAAAGTCTGCGTGAAGAGGCAACCGGCAGCGGGAACCTGTTCCGCGCGCTGGCCGGGTGCGTTTTCACGGAAGCAAAACCGGACCGTGTCAATCGTTTGCTGGCGCTGGCGGCGAACAGACCGTCTGGCGAAGAGTGGCGGCAACTGGCAGTGCTCGACGGCATCCTCGGCACCGCGTCGCAGGGACCAAAGGTTAAAACCAAACCGGTCCGCCTGAACGCGGAGCCGGCGGCTTTCGCAGCGCTGGACAAATGCGAAAAGAAGGAGATTCAGGAGCGCGCGAAAAGAATCGCCCCCCTCATCACCTGGCCCGGCAAGCCGGGCGCGGACGCGGAGGTCGCGGTGAAGCCGCTGACACCGGACGAGCAAAAGCGATTCGACCAGGGCAAAGAGCTTTACCTGATCAGTTGCGGGGCGTGCCATCAGCCGCACGGGCTGGGCCAGGACGGGCTCGCGCCGCCGCTGGTTGATTCCGAGTGGGCGCTGGGCTCATCCCAACGACTCGTGCGGATCGTGCTCCAGGGCCTGCACGGGCCCATCAACGTCAAAGGAAAATCCTTTCAGCTCGACATGCCGGCGCTCAGCGTTTTTGACGACGACCAGATTGCTTCGATTTTGACTTACGTCCGTCGCGAATGGGGCCACACGGGCAGTCCGGTCGAGCCGGAACTGGTGAAAAAAGCGCGCGCCGAAACCGAGAAACGCGAGGAAGCCTGGAGCGAAGCCGAGTTGCTCAAAATCCCGTGACCGTCCGCGAATTGCGCGAATCGACGCGAACCTTGTTAGAGACTGTGACATCATCTTCATTCGCGTTCATTCGCGTGATTCGCGGATAAAGAGATATGTTCGAACTTCAAAACAAAATCGCCCTGGTCACCGGCGCAGGATCCGGCATCGGCGCGGCCATCGCGGAAACGTTCGCGCGAGCAGGCGCATTTGTGTTCGTCACCGACCGCGACGAAAAGAGCGGACGCGAGGTTGCGGACAAAATCAAAGCCCGGAAAAACCAGGCCGAATTCCTTTCGCTGGACGTGACCAGCGAGGAAATTTGCGAGCGCGTCGCCCGAACCGTGCTGGCGAGCAAAGGGCGGCTGGACGTGTTGGTCAACAATGCGGGCATCGGGCACGTGGGCACAATGATGCAGACCACCGGCGCGGATATGGACCGGCTTTACTCGGTGAACGTCCGTGGCGTGTTCAACGTGACGAAAGTATTTCTGCCGGAAATGCTCAAACGAAAGTCGGGCAACATTATCAACCTTGCCTCCATCGGCGGCGTGGTTGGCGTGCGCGATCGGATGGCCTATTGCACGACAAAGTTCGCCGTGGCCGGCATGACGAAGAGCGTGGCGCTCGACCATGCCAAGGACGGCATCCGCGTCAATTGCATTTGTCCGGGGCGCGTGGAGACGCCGTTCGTTTCCGCGCGACTGGCGGAATATTCGGATCCTGAGAAGGCGCGGCAGGAAATGGCTGCGACGCAAGCGCTCGGCCGCATGGGCAGGCCGGAGGAGATCGCCGCCGCAGCGCTTTATCTCGCGAGCGATGAATCCGCGTTCGTCACCGGGACCGAGTTCATCATCGACGGCGGATTCAGCGCGGGGAAGTAAGGCTTACTTCGCCAGCGCGACGATGTAACGCTGCAATCTCCCGGTCTCGTCCGGCAGTTTCAGATGAAGGTAAATCTGGTGCAGGTTGGAGCACATGCGCAGCAGGATACGCCGCGGCGTCGCCGGGGCCAGCAACCCCTCCTGAAAGCCGTAGTTGGTTTGAACCAGGTATTTCACGCAGTCGTTTTTGCTCAGCAGTTTGCCGCGGTTGAAAGCGTCGATGTACAGCTCGTCCGTCGAGCACTGAAAGCGGCACAGGAAATGGCCCGGCATGCCGATCCCCGTCACCGGCAGGTGCAATCGCCGCGACAATAAGAGATAGACCATGCAAAGGGAGATCGGATTGCCCGTGCGGCGGTCGATCACGCGGTTCAGGTAGCTGTTTTCCGGCTCGTAATAATTCTGCTCGTTGCCGCGGAAACCGAGTTCGGAAAAAAGATACTGATTGATCGAGGCCAGGATCTGATCCGGCTTCGCGCCGAAATCAATCCGCTCCCGCAAATCGCCGGCATAACTGTCGAACAGCGCCTGATACGCCGCCACGTTGATGTCCGGATAACGCGTTTGGGCCAGCAACCACGTCCCCTGCTCCACGTCCAGGTCTTCCCCGTGCTGACTGAGGCAGAACGCCAGGAACCGGTTGTCGGCCGATTGCCGGGCCAGGTGCTCAATGATTTCCTGCGCCCGCCGCCGTAAAACCGGGTCGCTGCTCAACACATGGGGCTGCATCCACGCCGTCGCCGTCTGGCCGCAGGAAAGGATTTTCTCGCGCACCACGTGGTAAACCGCCGGGTCCTCATCCGACAACAGCTTGATCAAGGCTCTCCTCTGGCTCTCGCTCAGAGCATTCGACCTCTCAGTGGCAATGGAAGAACTCATGGAAACGGAACGGTTGTAGTATGGCAAATATCCCGCCGATAATCAATCATCAAACGGAAAAACTTGAAGCGCGTTCCGCTTCAAGCGCCCGGCTGCGGGGTCAGTTGCCGTTCGGTTTGTCCGTGCTGTTGTCTTCTTTGGATTCCCCCTGGTCAAAGATGCGACGAACCAGGTCCCGCTGTTACGCCAGCCAATAAACAATGAAGCCCAGTCCCTCCAGATAAGGTTTCAGGAACGTTTGGCCCCAAACCAACATGCCGACGGCGATGATCAAAAAGAAAACGCCAAACCAGCGCCGACGGGCATCAGCAGGATTGCCGTGCATGAGGGAAAATTATCACGCGCGAGCTGTTTTTCCTAGCGGCAAAAATGGCGCCGATTCGATAGCGAATCCTCCGCCGCAATGAACAGAAATCTTTTGCAGACATTCCGGGTTCTGATAGGCTGTCTGCTCATTCAGAGATGCAGATTACAAAACAACTCGCCATCTTTTTGGAAAACCGACCCGGCACGCTGGCGCGCGTGTGCGACGCGCTGGCCGAGGCCAGAATCAACATCTACGCCATCACCACCAGCGACACCGTGGACCACAGCGTCATTCGCATGGTCGTGAGCGACGCGCGCAGGGCGCTTCTACTGTTCGAAGAGCACGGAACACTCGTCGTGGAAGACGATGTGCTGATGGTGGACGGCGACAACAAGCCCGGTTCGCTGGCGAAGCTCGCCCACAGACTCGCCAGCGCCAAAATCAACATCGAGTATTGCTACTCCGCCACCAGCCCTGAGGCCAAAAAAGGACTGCTGATTTTGCGCGCTTCCGACCCCAGGAAGGCGCTCAAGGTGCTGAACAGTTGAGGGTGCCGACGCGTTCTGCGCATGCGAAGTTCCTTGTGCATGGGCAGCTTACAGCGCGACGCGCCCGCTCAACGACCCGAAACCGGGGCGAAACTACGCACAAAGCGGGCCTCAATGAGTCTGGCTCGCAGACGCCTGTTGGCGTCAGCCAATCAAGGCGGCCACAGGCCTCCATCTCTCACCGCTCTCAAGTTTTTCGATTTGCACTCTTGCAGACGACGCCGGTTTTAGTAAAGACTAGCGAAATTTTAACGTGGAATCCCTGTGAACGGGAATGACGACAAGCTGAACCCGTCTTGCGATGAAGATGTGAAAGATTCAAGTGTGAAAACAAACGGCCTGCCCGCGAAGCAAGGCCTGTACGATCCCTGGTTTGAACACGAGGCCTGCGGCGTCGGTTTCGTGGTCAATGTCAAAGGCAGGAAGTCGCACCAGATCATCCAGCAGGCGCTCCAGGTTCTGCGGAACCTTGACCATCGGGGCGCTTGCGGTTGTGAAGCAAACACGGGCGATGGAGCAGGCATCCTGATGCAGATGCCGCACGCGTTGCTTCAGAAACAATGCGAGAAAATCGGCTTCAAGCTCCCTAAGTCAGGCAATTACGGGGTCGGCGTCGTATTCCTTCCGCAGGATCCGCCGGAACGGCAGCAATGCGAAAGGGCGTTTGAGAAAATCGTCAAGGAGGAAGGCTTGAAGATCCTCGGCTGGCGTACCGTTCCCACGGACAATGCTTCGCTGGGCGCCACAGCTAAAGCGTCGGAACCGTTCATCCGTCACGTCTTTATCGCCCGCGGTCGCTCGCTCAAGGACGATATGGCCTTCGAGCGCAAGCTCTATGTCATCCGCAAACGCTCGGCGAATATCATTCCCCAGTTGCCGCTCCTGCAGGCCC
>QHPW01000240.1:12009-18312 GCA_003219675.1 Verrucomicrobiota bacterium | reverse complement strand
GGATCAGACAATCACGGCCGGAACTCAATTGGTCGTCACCAACACCGCCACTGATTCCGATATTCCCGCGAATGTGCTCACTTTCAGTCTCGATCCCGGTGCGCCCAGCGGCGCCAGTATCGATCCGGCAACCGGTGTCTTTTCATGGACACCTTCCACCAACCAGGCGCCGGGCACGAACGTGATTACCGTCCGCGTCGCTGACAACGGTTCGCCCACACTCACCGACAGCAAGACGTTCACGATCTTTGTGAACAACACCGCTGAACTCCGTCTAACCAGCATCACCATGTCCGGCAATAGCCTGGTAACACTGAACTGGACTTCGCAGGCCGCAAAGAACTACCGCGTTGAATACAAAGACGATTTGAATCAGACGAACTGGAACGGTCTTGGCGATTTCAACGCCACCAGCAGCACGACTTCCGCAACCAACAGCGTCAGCGGAACACCGCAGCGTTACTATCGTATCCGGCAGCTCTAGCGGACGTTGCCTGACTGAAGGTTTTCAGCAATGCTGTCGGCGCGGGGCTTTTGAGGGCAAACCCGCCGCTCATCATTTGTTGAACGAGCGGCGGCGCGCTTGCCCGGACCGTCTGTGTGCATGAACCTTGACCTGTTGCATCCGTTGTGAATCCCTGTTTCAGGCCAACGCTCGCTTTCTCCCTGATCGCAACATTTGGCGTCCTTTCGCTCTTCCTCGGCAGAACGATCATCTTGGCTTCCAATGAGCCGTTGGGGCCGTCAAGCCGGCGGACGGGACTGGTGATTTCCGAAATCCTCTATCATCCCTCACCCCGCCTGGACGGAAAAAATCTTGAATTCATCGAACTTTACAACTCCGAACCGGCTCCCGCCGACCTCAGCGGCTACCGTTTGTCCGGCGCTGTCGATTTCACCTTCCCCACCAACACCACCCTCCCCGCCCTCGGCTTCCTGGTCGTCGCGTCCGCGCCTGCCGATGTCCAGAGCGTTTACGGCCTCGGCGGCGTGCTCGGTCCCTTCGGCAACGGCACCAACAGCTTGCCGAATCATGCAGGAACAATCCGGTTGCGTAACCAGGCGGGCGCAGTGTTGCTTGAAGTGAATTATTCGGATGAACCGCCCTGGCCGGCGGCTGCCGATGGCGCGGGCCATTCGCTGGCGTTGGCCCGGCCTTCGCTCGGCGAACGCGACCCTCTCGCCTGGGCGCCGAGCGTTTTCGTCGGTGGTTCACCGGGCGCGCTGGAACCGGCCGACACCGATCCCTTGAGCAATGTCGTCATCAACGAATTCCTCGCCCACACCGACGACCCTGAGGTCGATTACATCGAACTCTACAATCACAACAACCAGACCCTTGACCTCTCCGGCTGCGTGCTCACCGACGATCCGTTGACAAACAAGTTTGTCCTTCCACCCAACACATTCATTCAACCGCGCGGCTTTGTTTATTTCACCCAGACGAACATGAACTTTGCGCTCAGCGCCGCGGGCGAGACAATTTATTTGAAGAACGCGACCCAGACGCGGGTCATTGATGCGGTGCGTTTCGGGGGACAGCAGAATGGCGTGGCCACAGGCCGTTATCCCGATGGTTGCGACCAATTCTATCGTTTGCTGAACAAAACTCCGGGCCTGCCCAATGCCGGCATCCGCGTCAGCGAGGTGGTCATCAACGAACTCATGTATCACCCGATCAGCGGCGACGTGGACGACCAGTATGTCGAACTCTATAATCGGAGCGCTGCTCCGGTGAACCTGGGCGGCTGGAAATTCTCCGATGCCATCAGCTTTGCTTTTCCGAGCAATACGATGATTGCGCCTGACGCGTATCTGGTCATCGCGAAGAACGCGGCCCATTTGCTGACCAACTATCCGAACCTGACAAGCGCCAACACGCTGGGAGATTTCAGCGGCAAACTCTCCGGCGCGGGCGACCGGTTGGCGCTGACCATGCCCGACACGATCGTGGTGACCAATGCCAGTGGTGGCGTGGAAACAAACACCATTCACATCACGGTGGACGATTTGAGCTACGGGACGGGCGGGCGTTGGGGCCAATGGAGCGATGGCGGCGGAAGCAGTCTGGAACTGATTGACTCGCGCTCCAACCACCGACTGGCCGCCAACTGGATGGATAGCGATGAAACCGCAAAGAGCCCATGGACGATCATCGAGCAATCAGGAATCCTCGACAACGGGACCGGCACACCGGACGAATTGCAAATGTTGCTGCAAGGCGCAGGCGAATGTTTGGTGGACGATGTCGAAGTTGTCGATTCCAGCAGCGTCAATCGCATCTCCAACTCGTCCTTCGAAACCGGAAACGCCGGTTGGGTGGCCGAAGGCACGCAAAGCCAGTCGGGTTTGGAGAGCGGCGAAGGCTTCAACAGCGCGAACTCCTTTCACCTCCGTGCCGTCGCGCGCGGCGACGACGAGGTCAATCGCATCCGGACGTTGCTCAGCTCGCCGCTCGCGGCCGGCTCTACGGCCACAATCCGCGCCAAAGCGCGCTGGCTGCGAGGACACCCGGAACTGCTGTTGCGGCTGCGCGGAAATTATCTCGAAGCCATCGGCCGTATGACGCTCCCACGAAACCTGGGAACACCCGGCGCCCGCAACAGTCGGGCGGCGACAAATACCGGTCCGGCCATCTTCGATGTTATTCATGCTCCGGTGCTGCCCAAAGCGAATCAACCGGTCGTGGTCACCGCCCGGGTCGAGGATCCCGACGGCCTCTCCCGGCTCACGCTTAACTATCGGCTCGATCCTGATGCTTCGTTCAACACTCTTGCCATGCTCGACGATGGCACCGGCGGTGACGTGATACCCCAGGATGGCATTTACTCCGCAGCCATTCCAGGCCAGACCAACGGCACGCTGATTGCCTGTTACATTCAGGCCATCGACGGCTTCTCTCCGCCTGCCATGACTCGATTCCCAGGCGATGCGCCAGTCCGCGAGCTTCTGATTCGGTTCGGCGAAACCACGCCATCCGGCTCCCTGGGTACGTATCGTTTCTGGATGACGCAGGCGACGTTCAGCACCTGGCGAAACCGGCACAAGCTGAACAACACCCCGTTGGATGTGACCTTCGTCTATAACGACCAGCGCGTCATCTACAACACCGGCGCACTGTATGCGGGCAGCCCTTATATCAGTCCCGGTTACAACACGCCCAATGGAAACTTGTGCGGGTACACCGGTGCTTATCCGCAGGACGATCGCTTTCTGGGTACAACCGACCTGGTTCTCGATTGGCCCGGCCGCGACAACACGGCCATTGAAGAGCAACTCTCTTACTGGATCGCCGATCAAATCGGTCTGCCCAACAACTACCGCCGCTTCATTCACCTCCACGTCAACGGCGTAACTGAAGCCACACGCGGCAGCATTTACGAAGACGTCCAGCAACCGGGGTCCGAAATCGTCAAGGAATGGGTGCCGGACGATCCCGATGGCGAGCTCTTCAAAATCGAACGTTGGTTTGAATTCTCCGACACCGGCGGCCTGATCGCCGACCCGCAGCCCCGATTGCAGCTTTACACCACAACCGGCGGCGCCAAAAAGCTGGCCCGCTATCGGTGGAACTGGCTGCCGCGAGCGGTGAAAAATTCCGCCAATGATTACACCAATTTATTTGCCCTGGTTGACGCGGCCAACGCGCCCGGGCCAGAGCCGTACACCTCGCAGATGGAAGCGCTGGCCGACATCGATGAAATGATGGGCATTTTCGCGGTCGAACATATCGTCAACAACTTCGACAGTTGGGGCCACGAAATCGGCAAGAACATGTATGCCTACAAACCGGAGCATGGAAAATGGCTGACGTTTATGTTCGACATTGATTGGGTCATGCTCGCCAGTTCCGCCCACAACGGCTACAGCCCTGCCTCGCCGTTGTTCACACCGACCGACGACCCCACCGTCACGCGCATGTATAATCACCCGCCGTTTCGGCGCGCTTACTTCCGCGCCGTCAAAAGGGCGGTGGACGGGCCTTTGATCGCGGCCAATATCAATCCGCTCATGGACGCAAAATACAATGCGCTCGTGGCAAACGGCGTGACCCGCAGCGCGGGACAAACGCTCGCCGCGCCGAGCGCGGTCAAAACCTGGATCAGCCAGCGCCGCGATTATCTCGTCCAGCAGCTCGCCGCGGTCACCGTGAACTTTTCGGTCACCAGCAACGGCGGCGCGGACTTCAGCGTGAATACAAACTCGGTGACGCTAACCGGCACCGCGTCCATCGAAGTCACGACGCTCAGAGTGAATGGAGCAGAATACCCGGTGACATGGACCAGCGTGACGAACTGGGCGGTGCAAATCGCCCTCGGCAGCGGAACCAACCATTTCAACATCGAAGCGTTTGACTATAACGGAAATCTCGTCAACGGCGGCTCTGCCGCCATCAACGTTGCGTTCAACGGCACGAGCGACCTTCCGCAAAATCACGTGGTCATCAACGAAATCATGTACCATCCGGCGGTGCCGAATGCCTCGTTCCTCGAGCTGTTCAATGCTTCCACGACCACGACGTTCGATCTTTCGAACTGGCGGCTCGATGGCTCCGATTTCTCTTTCCCTCCGGGCACCCTCATCGCGCCCGGCGGGTTTGTCGTCGTCGCACAAGACCGCGCCGTGTTCGCCGCGACCTATGGCAGCTCGATTCCGCTCGCCGGCGAGTTCAACGGGCAACTGAAAAACAGCGGGGAAACGTTACGCTTGGTTGAACCGGGCGCAACGCCCGCGGAAGACCAACTGATCGATGAAGTGAATTACTCCGACGCGCCGCCCTGGCCGACGGCTGCGGACGGCACCGGGCCGTCCTTGCAACTCATCGATCCGGCCCAGGATAATTCCCGTGTGGCAAACTGGGCGGCGAATGCCGTCAACGTCGGCACTAATTCTTCAGCGCAGTGGCAATACCTCACGGCCACGGGCACGGCGACCAGCTCGCGCCTCTACATTTATATGGATTCGCCGGGCGACGTTTACCTCGACGACTTGAAGCTGGTCGCGGGCGGCACACCGGAGGTCGGCGCGAACTACGTCAACAGCGGCGATTTCGAGTCGGCATTCCCCGGCCCCTGGACGGTTTCCGCAAACCTGATCGGTTCCACTGCCAGCAACGCAGCCAGACATTCCGGCAATTACAGTCTGCATGTCGTTTCGACTGCCGGCGGCACCACTCAAGGTTCCTCCATCTGGCAGGACATGGGGCCTCTCGTCACCAACGCGACTTACACGCTGAGCTATTGGTATCTGCCAAGCACCAACGGAAATATTCTGACGATCCGCATCTCCGGCAGCGGGGTTCGCAGTGACCAGAACATTCAACCCCTCCAAAACAACACCAGCTCGCTCTACACGCCGGGCGCGCCGAACTCCGTTCGCACAAACTTTCCGCCATTCCCGCCGCTCTGGATCAATGAAATCGAGCCGGACAACATTACCGGCATCACCGACAACTTCGCCGAGCGCGACCCGTGGATGGAAATTTACAATTCCGGCACGAACACCGTCAGCTTGAACGGTTGGTACCTCACGGACAATTACACGAACCTGACGCGTTGGGCCTTTCCGGCGAACGCCATGATCGGTCCCGGACAATTCCTCCTCGTCTGGCTCGACGGCCAGCCGCAGCAAACCACTGTCGATGCCCTCCACACCAGCTTCGGCATTTCTCCCGACACCGGTTCGCTGGCGCTGGTCTTTCCGCTGAATTCGCAACCGACTGTGCTCGACAACGTGAATTACTCCGCCATTCCCGCTGATCGTTCGTATGGTCTTTTTCCCGACGCTCAGCCCGGTCGGCGGGAGGTTTTTTACTTCTCCACTCCGGGCGGAACCAACAACAACAGCGCGGCACCCCTGCCGCTGTTCATCAACGAATGGATGGCCGCGAACACCACGACCCTGGTGGACTCAGCCGACGGCCATTTCGATGACTGGTTCGAACTCTACAATCCCAACAACCTCGCCGTTGACCTGACGGGCTATGCATTGACCGACAATCTGACGAATCGCAGCGCGCGTTGGCCGATTCCCCCCGGCACGCAAATCGCCGCGCGCGGTTTCCTGCTCATCTGGGCGGACAATGACACCGACCAAAACACCACCAACTCGACAGGTCTCCACGCGGGCTTCAAATTGAACCAGGCCGGCGAAGCTATCGGCCTGTTTGCGCCCAACGACAGCCTCGTCGATTCGGTCACCTTCGGCCCGCAGACGAACGACGTGAGTCAGGGTCGCTGGCCCGACGGCGGCGCGAACGTTTATTACATGAATACTCCCACGCCGCGCGGAGCCAACGTCATT
>QHPW01000240.1:3924-11973 GCA_003219675.1 Verrucomicrobiota bacterium | reverse complement strand
GTGAACGGCGACGGCGATATCGTCATCACCTGGAGCGCCGAGAGCGGAAAGACTTATCGCGTGCAATACAAAGACGACCTCGACGCGCCGGCGTGGACCGATCTGGGCGATGTGCCGGCGAACGGACCGCTTGCTTCCGCTGCCGACGTGATTGGCGCAGCCTCGCAGCGGTTTTATCGAATTCAATTGCCGGTTCCCTGATCACGGCAATGCTGGAGACCAAGCGGCGCGGCAGGTTACTCGGCTGCAGGCGGTGGCGCTTCTTCGGCGTCGGCCTTCTCCTCGCTGATGACCGGCGCGATGGCTTTCAGCTGGTCGTTTTGCTCCAGGTTGATCAGTTTGACGCCCTGCGTGTTCCGGCCTGCTTCGCGAATGTCTTTCACAAAGGTCCGCACCATTTGGCCGCCGACGGTGATGAGCATGATTTCATCTTCCTCCTTCACCGTCAGCGCTCCAACAACCGCGCCCGTCCTCTCGGTGGTCCTCATCGTGATGATGCCTTTGCCGCCGCGCGACTGTTTGCGGTATTCCTCAAAACTCGTGCGCTTCCCAATACCGTGTTCGCCGGCGACGAGCAGGGTCGCTTTCGAGTCCACGACGGACAGGGCCACCACCTCGTCTCCTTTCTCCAGCGTAATGCCGCGCACACCGGTCGCGGGACGACCCATCGAACGCACCTCTTCCTCCGAGAACCGGATGCTCATGCCATCGCGCGTGATCAGGACCACTTCGTCCTGTCCGGCCGTCAGTTTGACATCAATGAGCGTGTCCCCCGGCTCGATGCCGATGGCGATGATGCCGCCTTTGCGGATATTCGCAAACTCGCCCAGCGCGGTCTTTTTCACAGTGCCTTGTCGGGTGGCGAAGAAAATGAAGCCCGGCTGTTGCCAGGTCTGATCTTCGCTGTTCTGACCCGACTTGGCGACAATCCGAATCAAAGCCGCGACCTTTTCGCCGGTTTTCAGCTCCAGAATATTGGCGATGCTCCGGCCTTTGGCCGCACGGCCCATGTCGGGGAATCGTGGGTGCCGGCGGTGAAAAGCAGCTCAATGAAATCCTTGTCCTCTTCAGTCGCCCCCTCGCGTGTGGTCATCCCAATAACACCTTTGCCACCGCGTTTCTGTGCGCGGTACGAGCTGACATTGGTACGCTTGATCAGGCCTGTGTGAGTCAGGGTGATGATGACACCTTCGTTGGCAATCAGGTCTTCGATGGCAATCTCCCCTTCATCGGGCACAAGGTCGGTCAATCGCGGTGTCGCGTATTTTTGTTTGATCTCTTTCAGCTCCTCTTTGATGAGGGTCAGGACGCGCGCTTCCTTCGCGAGGATATCCATTAAATCTTCAATTTTTTTCAGTAACTCCTTATATTCGGCTTCGACTTTGACGATTTCCATCCCGGTCAATTGATAGAGCCGCAGGTCGAGGATGGCGTTGACCTGCGCTTCGCTGAGGGAATAGCGGCCATTGCTCAGCCGTGCTTCAATGCGGACCTGGATGCCAAAGCCCTCCACTTGCGCCCGGGTAAAGTCAAAGGCAAGCAGCCTGATTCTGGCTTCCTCGCGATTGTTCGAGCTGCGAATGATGCGGATGAACTCATCGAGGTTGGCGAGCGCAACGAGATAACCCTCCAGAATCTCTGCGCGCTCTTCGGCCTTCTTAAGCTCGAATTTCGTGCGGCGAATAACCACTTCGCGGCGGTGTTCGATGTAACAACTGATGAGCTCCTTGAGATTCAGCGTTTTCGGCCGGCCGTGGTCGATCGCCAGCATGTTCACCGCGAACGACGTTTCCAGCTGGGTGTGCTTGTAAAGATTATTGATGACAACCTTGGGAATCGCATCGCGCTTCAGTTCGATCACGATCCGGGTGTTTTCGTCTGACTCATTCCGCATCGCTGCGATGTCGGTGATGATCCGTTCGTTGACCAATTGCGCGATGCGCTCTTCCAAAGCTGCCCGGTTGACGTTGTAAGGAATTTCGGTGATGACCAGTTGCTCACGACCGCCTTTCAACTGCTCGATCCCGATCTTGCCGCGAATCTTGACGCTCCCCCGACCGGTTTGAAAATACTGTTTGATCCCCTCCATTCCGCAGACCATTCCGCCGGTGGGAAAGTCCGGTCCTTTGATGAACTTCATCAGTGATGTTTGGGTTGTCGATCTGGGCGCTGATGCCGTCGATGATCTCCCCGAGGTTGTGCGGTGGAATGTTGGTCGCCATCCCGACGGCGATGCCGGTGCCGCCGTTGATCAGGAGGTTGGGAAAGGCTGCCGGAAAAACGGTTGGCTCAGTCAGGCGCTCGTCGTAATTGGGAACAAAGTCAACCGTGTCTTTGTCCATGTCCTGCATGAGGGCGGCGCCCAGGTGCGTCATGCGCGCCTCGGTATAGCGCATCGCCGCCGGCGGATCGTCTTCAATGGAGCCGAAATTCCCCTTGCCATCCACAAGCCGCTCACGCATGGCCCAGGGTTGCGCCATGTGCACGAGCGTGGGATAAATCACCGCCTCGCCGTGGGGATGGTAGTTGCCGCTGGTGTCACCGCAGATCTTGGCGCATTTGTAATGCTTGCGACCCGGAAACAGCGACAGCTCGTGCATCGCGTAAAGGATGCGGCGTTGGGAAGGTTTGAGCCCGTCGCGCGCGTCGGGCAAGGCCCGCGAAATGATCACCGACATCGAGTAATCGAGGAATGAATTTTTGCGGCAAACAACGGCGTGTTGCTCACCGGCAAGTCGTTCGAATCTTTTGGTTCGGGCATCGGGATCACGCAGGCTGGGGCCTGCGGCTACAGGCTCAGGTTCAAATATCCAGGTTCCGCACGTTCAGGGCGTTGTCTTCGATGAACTGCCGGCGCGGCTCGACTTCATCGCCCATCAATTTGGTGAACATTTCCTCGGCTTCAAAGGCATCGGTCAAATCGATCCGCAGCAGTTTTAGCTGGTTCGGGTCCATGGTGGTCCCGAAGAGTTCCTTCGCATCCATTTCTCCCAACCCTTTGAAGCGGGTAATCTGAATGCCGCGCTTGCCGACCGCTTTCACTCCACCGAGGATTTCCGGAATGGAAAAGAGCGGCCGAACTTCCGCTTTCTCCCCTTCGCCTTCAATCAGCTCGAACAACGGTTTGTCCTGCGCGGCGTAGTGCTCGACGTTCAGGCCCTTTTTGGCCAGTTTCGAGAGCAGCTCCGCAATCGCCTTGCTCTCGTGCAACTCGACGTGCCTGGCACGTCGGGTCTGGCCATTCCTGGATTTTTCGAACAACGTCGTGTCAGACTCTTCTTCGCCAAACAATTTCAGATCGGGATTGTCCGTGCCGAATTTGGCCAACTCTTCTTCCGAGTGAAAGTAATGCACCGTTTCCTCGTTGCCTTCGCGCACTTTCACCAGGTGCCGTGGCAATTCCTGAGTCGTCTGGTGCCGATGATCGACGTAATCCGCGAAGTCGCCGCCATGACGCCGCAAGGCGTTGGCGTATTTATCCAGAGATTCAAGCAACTCCAGGATTTCCGCCAGTTGCTTTTGACTGAACTCCTTGCCGTCGGCGAGATTCTTGAGGCGCACTTCCTCGGTTCCGATTTGAATCAGAATCCGGTTCAATTGGGCGTCATCATCCACATACTCGACCCGCTTTTTGCGCGCAATCGAGTAGAGCGGCGGCTGCGCGATGTAAACGAACCCCTTCTTAACCAATTCCGTCATCTGCCGGTAAAAGAACGTCAACAGGAGCGTGCGAATGTGCGAGCCGTCAACGTCGGCGTCGGTCATAATGATGATCTTGTGGTAGCGCAGTTTCTCCAGGTTGAACGCCCCCTCCCCCTCGCCATCTCCAATCCCCGTGCCGATGGCGGTGATCATGGTGCGAATCTCGTTGTTGTCCAGAACCTTGTTCAACCGGGCTTTCTCCACGTTGATCAGTTTGCCGCGAATCGGCAGAATCGCCTGAAATTTCCGGTCGCGCCCCTGCTTCGCCGAACCACCGGCCGAATCACCTTCGACGATGAAAAGCTCTGTGTTGGCAGGGTCGCGGTCGGAGCAATCGGCCAGTTTGCCGGGAAGACCGCCCCCGGTGAGCGCGCTCTTGCGCACCGTTTCCCGCGCTTTGCGGGCCGCCTCGCGCGCGCGCGCGGCCATCAATGACTTGTCAAGCACGCGCCTGGCTACCGAAGGATTCGCGTCAAAAAAAGTCATCAACCCTTCATACACGATCGACGAAACGATTCCGTCGATCTCCGTGTTGACCAGCTTTACCTTGGTTTGTGATTCAAAGCGCGGGTTTGGCAGTTTCACGCTCAACACGCAGACCAGACCTTCGCGCACGTCGTCGCCGGAAATCGCCGGGTCTTTTTCCTCCGGTCAGGTGCGTGCCACCGTCCGAGTTGGCAATCGAGTTGGCAAAGCAAAGGATCTGATCCGTGTAGCTGTCGTTGTATTGCAGAACGCAGTCGACAAACACCTCGTCCTTCCTGGCGCTCAAAACAATCGGCTTGGGATGGATGACCTGTTTGTTTTTACCGATCTGCCGGACAAATTCCTCGATGCCGTCCTTGTAAAGGAAGCGTTCGCCTTTTTCGGTCCGTTCATCTTTCAGGACGATTTCCAGCCCCGGATTCAGGAAGGCCAGTTCGCGCAAACGGTTCGCCAGGATGTCGGACTTGAACTCCGTTGTGATGGTGAAAATGGTTGCATCCGGCTTGAACGTGATGAGCGTGCCGGTGTGTTTCGATGTGCCGATGACCTCGAGTTTTCGCGCCGTCACGCCACGCGCGAATTCCATGTAATAAACGCTGCCGTCGCGCGACACTTCCACCTTGAACCAGTCCGAAAGCGCATTGACGCATTTCGCACCGACACCATGCAGCCCGCCCGAGTATTTGTAGGCACCCTGCCCGAACTTGCCACCCGCGTGAAGGTTCGTAAGCACCAGTTCGACGGCGGGCATTTTCCACTTCGGATGCATGTCCACCGGGATCCCACGCCCGTCATCTCGAATGGAGATAGAACCATCCACATGGATTGCCACTTCCACGTGTTCGCAAAAGCCCGCCAGGTGCTCATCAACCGAGTTGTCCAGCACCTCAAAGACGCAGTGATGAAGCCCGCGCTCGTCCGGATCGCCAATATACATTCCCGGCCGCTTGCGTACCGCCTCCAGGCCTTCCAGCTTATCAATCTTCGACGCGTCGTACTTTTCGGAGACCTCCGCCGACGCTGGCTTTGCCTCGTTGGCGACATCGGAAGTGTCGTTCTTTTGGGGTAAATTGGGCTCTTCCACCAAAGCAGTTTCTTTCGGCATAAAAACGGTTCGAGCGGGCAATTCTGACCGCGCCGCAACGGTGCTAATAATGTAAAAAAAACGTGTCTCGAACACAACTTTTATTTGCATGATTTTCCGTCTAAAAACACCATTAGTTGTGCCGGTGAATGGGCCGATACCAAACCTGTTGGGTGCCGGACTTGAGACGATGAACTCTACCCAGGAGGAATCCAAAGACAGAACTTATTCCAAACCCACCTACTTCTCTACGAGGCTCAACACGACAAACCAGGCCGTGTCATTCTTGTCGTCGCCGGCCAGGACAAGCAGTTCGCCCGATTTGATCCTTTGCGTCTTCCGCACCACCATTTTGCCCTTGCCGTAGAGCTTCAACTCGACGGAGGAGTTCCCGAGATTCTGGACCTCGATCTCGCAAAGGTCGCTCATCTTGACCTTCCTGGGCGCGGATGCCGTCAGTGTGAAGTCCTGGCGGTTGACTTCGAAATAGTTTTTCCACTTGAACACGCCGCGCAGCTTGTCCTTCACCTTTTGATCAACGTCCTTAAGCTTTGGGTCGTCCGGTTTGTCATTGTTGGTTCCCCAGACGAGTTGAGCCTGAAGCATCAAATCAGCCGGCGCCGACCTCAGGACGCAGGAGTAAAAGATTAATACCGCCGTTGCTGCCAGCGCCAGCTGCCAGAAAGGAACGAGTCGTTTCATGTCGGCCGTATTTTGGCGAAGAAAATCGACGACGCAAATCTTATTCGCGGTGGCTGTCCACCCAAACCACCGTCATGGCGGCTGCTTCGGACCGGAACGAAAACGAACTGGTCTCCTCGAGCGGTGTTTCGATTTCGTGGCTGTCGTCCAGGGCCAATCTGGGTTCCGGAGGCTCCGAATGTTTCAGCGCCACCACCACGAACAGAGCCAGGGCAGCCAATGCGCCGGCGGGCGTGACGAAGCGCACCCACCGGGCGGAAACGGGTTCCGGTGCATTGATCGAAGGCGAACGCCGATCCTCGAGTTCGATTTGTCGCCGGATTTTTGACCAGTAAAATTCTCCTGTTTCAGGCAGCGTCACCTCCAATTCGCCGCCCGCCTGCATCGCGGGCGAGCAACTCCTCGATCGCTCTGGTCTCATCCGACGACAGTTCGCCGTCCAGGCAAGCCTGCAACTTCAGTTCGATTTCGTGGCTGATCATCTGAGTTCTTCTCTTTTCAAACCTGCCAAAAGGACCGCCATCTTTCGCCGCGCGTAAAACAAACGTGACATCACGGTGCCAATCGAGCACGCCATTCGCCTGGCGATCTCTTTGTACTCCAGATCTTCAAACTCGTGCAGAATCAGCACCGTCCGATGTTCGTAGGATAACTGGCCCAGAGCCTTGTCAATCCTCTGCCGCAATTCGTTTCGCTCCAGGCGCTCCGTCGGGTTGGGCGTGATGATCGGCATCTGCCGCTCCACACCGCCGAGTTCTTCGTCCATTTGCTCGATCGACTCGGCCCGCAGCCGCTTTTGTTTGCGCAACTGATCCAGGCAAAGGTTGATGACGATTCGCGTCATCCAGGTCACGAAACTGGCTTCACCCTGAAATTGTTTCAAACGCTGCCAGGCCTTCACCCAGGCTTCCTGAGAAAGATCTATCGCTTCCTCCTCGTTCCGCATCATGCTGAACGCCCGCGCGTAAATCTTGTCACGGTGCCGGGCGACCAGTTCCTCATACGCCTGCATGTCGCCCTTTTGCGCAGCCTTCACCAGCGCCTGGTCTTCAGCGGACGGATAATCGAGTTTCCGCGACATGGGTTGGACGTGGAGGTTTAAACAGCTATTCAGACTGGGTTAGAGCCTCCCTTTGGTGCTGGGCAAAATGTTGATGATTCGCGGATCCCGTTGACAGGCAGAATCCACCGCTTTGGCAAACGCTTTGAACAACGCTTCGACGATGTGGTGCGGCTCGCCGCCGTAAAGCAGTTCCAAATGCAGGTTGCAACGCGCTTCGTTGGCAAAGCCCTGGAAAAATTCCTTCGCCAAACCGAACCGAAAAGCCGACGACATGTCCTGCCTCTTTTCCGAAGCGGTGATTTTTCTGTGGGCCAGCTCATTCATCCCGCGCCAGACCAAACATGGCCGACCGCCGAAATCAACGACACACCGCGCCAGACATTCATCCATCGGCACATAGGCTTCCCCGGTGAGCGGGTTCCGTGGGTCGAAATCAAAGCCGTAACGGCGAATGCCCTTCTTGTCGCCCAGGGCCTGCAAAAACGCCTGCCCCAGAGAAATTCCGCAATCTTCCACCGTGTGATGAGCATCCACCTCGAGGTCTCCTTTGCAACGCACGTGCAGATCCGCGACAGCATGCCGGGCGAAAAGGGCAAGCATGTGATCGAAAAAGGGAATCCCGGTCTTGACCAGTGACTTACCTCGTCCATCAATGTTCAGCTTGACGAGCGTGCTGGTTTCTTTCGTGACCCGCTTGACCTGAGCGTGCCGCTTTTTCATTGCCGACGATTAAACAGCTCCACGACAGGAAAACAAACCGAAAATCCCCGTATGCGTATGAAATCCGCGCTAATTACTGATTCGATCTCGCCAGATAACGCTCGGCATCAATCGCCGCGGCGCAACCCATGCCTGCCGCTGTGACCGCCTGCCGATAAACACGATCGGAGCAGTCCCCCGCGACGAACACACCCGCCACGCTGGTTTCCATCCCGCGCTTCGGAATGATGTAACCGCCCTCGTCCATGTCGATGACTCCCTTGAAAAGCCGCGTGTTGGGGACATGGCCGAT
>QHPW01000240.1:2256-3823 GCA_003219675.1 Verrucomicrobiota bacterium | reverse complement strand
CGTGTCGCCATGATCTTTGACGCGCGCAAGGTGTCGCGGCGATGAACAAGATAAACCGTCGAAGCAAACCGCGTCAGATACGTCGCCTCTTCGCAAGCCGAGTCGCCGCCGCCAACCACGACCAGCGGCTGACTGCGAAAGATCGGCAACGCGCCGTCGCAGGTTGCGCAATAGGTCACTCCTTTTGTCTCCAGCAACGATTCGCTTTCGATCCCCAGGCGCCGATGGCTCGCGCCGCTGGCGATGATGAGGGTTTGCGTCTGAACGTTTTCATCATCCACTGTCAACCTGAACGGCCGTTTCGATAAATCGACCGCCTCCACGGTGCCGAACCTGACCCGCGCGCCGAAGCGCTCTGCTTGCTTTTGCATTCGCGTCATCAGTTCGTAACCGTCAATGCCTTCAGGGAATCCGGGAAAATTTTCCACGATGCTGGTCGTCGTCAGCAACCCGCCCGGCATGGTGCCCGTAAGCACCAGCGGCGCAAGATTTGCCCGCGCCGTGTAAAGCGCGGCGGTGAGTCCGGCGCAACCCGTCCCGATGATAACCACTTTTTCCATAAGGGCGGTGAACGTAGAGGCAGTTCCGCGACTTGGCAAGTGTGCGTTGGCAACGGTAGTGTCCTGATTTGGTGGCGGCGGTGCTGCAGCACCGCCGTGCGCCGCGGCAGCGGCGCACCCACCTTAAGCAGATTAGGACACTACCTTGGCGACCGTCGGATTCTTCGTGATTCGCCCGCGTTCTCCGTTATAAAGACGCCGTGCGCGTCATCACTCTGACAACGGATTTCGGTGCTGCCGACTGGTTCGTCGGGTCCATGAAAGGCGTGATTCTGGCCCTCAATCCGCGGGTTCAAATCGTGGATATCACGCACGGCGTGCCGGCGGGCGATCTTCGGGCCGCTGCGTTCGCGTTGACTGCCAGTTGCAGGTTTTTTCCGAAATACTCCATCCATGTCGCGGTGGTTGACCCGGGCGTTGGCGGTCACCGAGCAGCCCTTGCGATTCAAACGGAAGATTATTTCTTTGTAGGGCCGGACAACGGCGTCTTGTCGGTTGCTTTGGCTCGCGAAAAGATCCGGGCCGTCTTTCAAATCACGAATGAACAACTGTTTCTCAAACCTCTGAGCCAAACTTTTCACGGGCGCGATATGTTCGCTCCCGTTGCCGCGCATTTGAGCAAAGGTTTGCCGATTCAGAACCTCGGGCCGTCGAAAAAGGATTTCGTGAAGCTTGATTGGCCACAGCCTCATCGCAGCGCAAATTCAGTCACCGGTGAAATCGTTTACATCGACGGCTTCGGCAACGCGATCACGAACATCAGCCACGAACCGCTGGCGCGCCCGGCCGAATCCTCCGGCGCACTCTTCGCGAAACGGAGGCGGCTTTGTTCGATCAAACCGTCTTATCAGGCCGTGCCCCGGCAAAAAGCGGTTGCAGTCCCTGGTTCGAGTGGATTTCTTGAAATCGCGGTGAACGGAGGATCGGCGGCTGCAAAACTGGGTCTGAAAATCGGTGATGCTGTGACGTTCCGACCGAAAGCGCCTTAGTGGTCTATTTCATAAATA
>QHPW01000240.1:0-2161 GCA_003219675.1 Verrucomicrobiota bacterium | reverse complement strand
ATGCCCCCGAAGCCTTTTGCGCCCGCGCCGAGGCTCAGTGCGCCATTGAAAAACTGAAGCAGAAACCACCAGCCGAGAAACAGCACCGCAGGGAGAACAAAATACGGTCCGAAAATAAACGGCGGGATAACCGTCTCGACCCGGGCATGCGGAAAGAACCGAAAATAAGCGCCCATCACGCCGGCGATCGCTCCGCTCGCGCCGATGGTCGGCATCTGCGAACCCAGGTTGGTGTAAATGTGCATCAATGCCGCCGCGATGCCGCTCGCCAGGTAAAGCAACAGAAATCTTCCCCGACCCAATCGGTCCTCGACATTGTCGCCGAAAATCCAGAGCGTCCACATGTTGCCAAGCAGGTGCAGCCAACCGCCGTGAAGAAACATCGAGCTGAAGAACGGCAGGACCTGTTCGCCCAAACTGAACGACTGAGCAATTTCAGGAATCGAGTAACGCACCGGTATGATCGCCAGTTCCACGAACGCCCGTTCCAGTCGACGCGGCCCCAGTTGCAATTCCCAGAGAAAAACCAACGCATTGACCGCGATGATGGCAAGCGTCGCCGCAGGAAACCGGCGTGACGGAATGTCGTCCCGTAAGGGTAGCACGGCTGGTTCTTAACCGTTCACTCCCCTGAATTAAAGCGGAATCGGCAGGCCACGCGCCTGGCGCATCAAAACCTTGGACAACCCGCCTTGCTCCGTGTTTCATCGGGACAGCAAATGAGCACGGACGACACGAATTCGTTGATTGAACAGCGCAAAGCCAAGCTCGCGGCGCTGCGCGCCAAAGGCATTGATCCCTTCAAAAACAAATTCACACCCACCGAAAAGTGCGCCGAGGCGCGCGCCAATTATACTGAGGGCCGGGAAGTCGCGCTGGCAGGACGCATCACCGCGCACCGCGACATGGGCAAGAGCCAGTTCATCGACATCAAAGACCAAAGCGGACGGATTCAGGTTTACGCACAGAAACAGGCGCTTGGCGACGAACAGTTCGAAATCTTCAAACACCTCGACCTCGGCGATTTCGTCGGCGTGCGAGGCACGATGTTCACCACCAAGACCGGCGAAATTTCGATCAAGCTCACCGCATTCGTCATCCTTGCCAAGGCGCTGCGTCCGCCGCCGGCCAAATGGCACGGTCTTGAAGACACCGAGATTCGTTATCGCCAGCGTTACCTCGACCTGATGAGCAACGACGAAGTAAAAAGCGTCTTCCTTAAACGGAGCCAAATCGTCGCTGAAATACGGAATTTCCTGCACTCGCGCGGCTTCGTCGAAGTCGAGACACCGATGATGCAGGCGATTCCGGGCGGCGCGGCGGCGCAACCGTTCGTCACCCAACACAAAGCGCTGGGCTGTAACTTTTATCTTCGCATAGCGCTGGAACTGCCCCTGAAGCGGATGCTCGTTGGCGGCGTTGATCGCGTGTTCGAGATTGGCCGCGTCTTCCGCAACGAAGGCATTTCACGCAAACACAACCCCGAATTCACCATGCTCGAAGCTTACCAGGCTTACGGCGATTACCAGAGCATGATGGAACTGGTGCAGAGCATGATTTGTCAGGTAGCACAAAAGGTCTTGGGCACGTTAAAAATTGAGCGCCCACAGCAAAGAGACCAAGTCGCGTTCGGTTCTCAACTGGCCATGCAAATACTCAACGGTGGAGCTTACGAGACGTTATCCAACCGCCCTCAATTGGGCAATCTCAGAGGACTCAGGGATGATTTCTGGACGGCAGCGAAGTCAATCGAGCCTCAAGATGCGAATTCTTTCCAAGTCGCAGACGGAGCAAACAAGAGCCTCGGAGAAATCATAAACATACTTCGAAGTCAGTCGCAGAAAATGGAAACAGGAGTGTTCCAGAATGCAGTCTTCGTTATTTCTGAGCTTGAAAAGATCCACCGAACGTTCATTCCGCTATCTCAAAAAATAATTGACCTGACGCCCCCTTGGAAGCTCGTGAAATACAAAGACCTCATTCGTGAAGTGACCACAGCGGAATGGTTTGGAATTTCACCATCGGCACGCAGTATGCTTGCGCACTCACTCGGCGCGGAGGTTCATGGCGAGTTCGAGGATTTCGAAGTCACCGGCGCGGTGTTTGAAAAACTCATCGAACCGACGCTGATTCAGCCCACGTTCGTCACCCACTTGCCGAA
>QHPW01000047.1 GCA_003219675.1 Verrucomicrobiota bacterium | reverse complement strand
GCGAAGACTTTTGGATCGCTCAGAGCGTTTTCGATCTCCACGAGCCGTCGGGAGAAGGTCTCGATGTGCGGGCGCAAATCCATGTGGTAAAAAAATATCCGCCCGCAGAGTGTCGTGACTGCTGCGGGCGGATGGGGCGAAATCAGCTACTTCTTTTTCTTTTTTGTGGCGGCGGCGGCGGCGGCGACGGCCTGAGCGGCCTGAGTCTTCGCCAGGCGCTGCTGGAACTTGTCCACCCGCCCGGCGGTATCCACAAACTTCTGCTGGCCGGTGTAGAACGGGTGGCAGACGTTGCAGATGCCGATGAGAATTGTCGGCTTGGTGGAACGCGTCTTGATCACGTTGCCGCAGGCGCACCGGATTTCCGCGTCCACATACTTCGGATGAATATCAGCTTTCATAACAAAGACCGCACAACCTAGCAGCAACCGGCAGGTTGACAAGCGCCAATTTGGTGGCCCATTTGGTGGGCGCCAAATGCGAAATTCTTCAACGGGGAACAGGCCGCAACCAACCATTGCACTCAACAACACTCCAGTTTCATAGCTCAATCATGCTTTTGTCCCAGCCACAACAGAACGACCGGCAGAACGATGCCCAGGGCAATGGAGAGCCAGACGGGCCATTTGTTGCGACAGGTGCGGAACGCGAGAACGATGCCCAAAATAACCGTCGTCATCAAAGCCACCGCCATGATGACGACCAGCCCGCGAAAAAGGGAAGTCGAGTACCCCGACGCGGACCCCGCGGGATAATACTGCTCGACATGGACGCGGTTGAGTCGGCTGACGAAATCAGTCGAGTCGCCCACGCCTTTTCGCCGGTCGGGGTTGACCGTCTGGTACCAGCCGGTCGCCACGTAAAAAATCAGCAGGGGAGCGAAGAAACAGCCGAGATAGAGGTGAATGCGACGAAGGAGCTTCATAATTCACGCCCGTTCTTCGGCGGTGTTCAACCGGCGGAAATCCCGCCGGTCTGCAAACTCCGGTGCGATTCGCAGCGTCATTCGGGAACCAACGGAACGAAAATCTTCTGGCCGACCTTCAAGTTGGTGTCTTTGAGTCCGGGATTGCTGTCATGGATCAACTGCAGCGTTGTTTTCTTGCCCTGCTTTTTGAACTCCTTGTTGTGGGCGTTGACGATGGCCAGCAGGTTATTTCCGGGTTTGATTTCGTAATAGACCCCTTCTTGATTCCTCGCCGCAGTCTCGGAAGTTTTCTCCGGCTTGTCCGCCGGCTTCTCGGTGAGCTTTTCAGCGCCCTTATCCGCGGCGGCAGCGCCCTTGTTTTTCTTCGGCGGCGCCGGGGACGCGGGGGTGTTCAACACTTTTTCGACGTACTTTTCCAGTTGCTCGAACTTTTCCCGGATCGTCGATCGCCTTGACCAGCCGGTTGAACTCCTCGCGCGTGACGAATTTGCCGGTGTCGATTTTGTTGTCCTGGGCGCGCACGGACCGGACCTCGTCCGCCAGCGCGCTGATTCGACGCTGAAGCTCCGCCTGGCCGGTGGTCAAGGCGTCCACCGCGGAATTCAGGAGTTTGTAGCGCTCCTCGGCGGCTTCGCGTTCGGCGGCGGCACGGGCGGCATTGTCCTGCGCAGAAAGGGGAGGAAGGAGCTGGTGTGAACAGGCCCCGGCCAGGAGCAAAAGGAGCATTCGTTTCATCTCGCGAAAATAGGAGCACGCGCCAGCCAGCGCAAGCGGGAAGAACTCGCGCGAAGTGAGAGCCGCCGCTCAAGCCCTTCCGGCCCGCGAGAGCTCCCACTTTGAACTTTGAACTTTGAACTTTGGACTTTGGACGTAATTTGTGCGCGTGACCGTTCTGGAAGTGATTCAACGCAGCGCGGAATTCCTCGCCAGGAAAGGCGTGGAGTCGCCGCGACTGCAAATCGAATTGTTGTTGGCCCACGTGCTTCACCTGCCGCGGCTGAAATTATATCTCGATTTCGAGCGAACACTCACGGCGGCGGAGCTCGAATCGGTGCGGGAACTGGTCAAGCGCCGCGGCAACCGTGAACCACTCCAGCACATCCTTGGCTCGACATGCTTCTGCGGATTGGAAATTCAGGTCAACGGTCAGGTGCTGGTGCCGCGTCCGGAAACTGAACTCCTCGCCGAACGCGCCTGGCAGTTCCTGTCAGCGCGCCCGCCGGCATCGTCAACCGCCCTGGACTTCGGCACAGGCAGCGGTTGTATCGCCGTTGCGCTGGCGGTCCGATGTTTGTCCGCTCGGATTCACGCAGTGGATATATCGCCCGAGGCGATTGGCGTTGCCCGCGAAAACGCGGCCTTCCATCGGGTGAGCGACAGAATCCGGTTTCATCTCGGAGATGGGTTCGCTGCTTTGCCGCCCGGTTTGTCGTTCGATCTGATCGTGGCCAACCCGCCTTACATTCCGAGTTCGGAGCTGGATGCGCTGGCGCCGGAGGTGCGGGACTACGATCCGCGCCCGGCGCTGGATGGCGGCGCGGACGGGCTTGATTTTTTCCGGCGGCTGGCCGCGGAAGGCGCAAAGCACCTGCTCCCAACAGGCCTCTTGATGGCGGAGCTTGGCGACGGGCAGGCGGAACGTGTTGGCGAAAAATTCCTCCAACACAACTGGGTTGTCGAAAACGTCGAAGCCGACTACAGTGTGGCGATTAAAGGCGGCGTGCCCCTGCGCGGCGAAGTGACCATCAGCGGTGCGAAGAACGCCGTGCTCCCGATCATGGCGGCGACGTTGCTCACGGCCGAACCGTGTGTGATTCGTCGGGTTCCGGACCTGAGCGATGTCGTCTTCATGGGTCAAATCCTGGTGTCGCTGGGCGCGAAGGTGAAATCCGACCGCGATACGCTCACGGTGCAGGCCGCGAAAATCAAAGGGGTTGGCGACTATGAATTAATCCGCAAAATGCGCGGTTCGATTTGCATTCTAGGCCCGCTGATAGGCCGGCTGCGCCGCGCCAGCGTTTCGCTGCCGGGCGGCTGCGTCATTGGCCCGCGACCGATTGACCTGCACCTGAAGGGACTCAGCCAACTCGGCGCGCAGATCACCATCGAAGGCGGTTACATCCGCGCGCGCGCGCCGCGCCTGGCCGGCGGCGACGTTTTCCTCGGCGGCCGCGCCGGTCCGACGGTGCTGGGCACGGCCAACGTGATGATGGCCGCTGCCCTGGCCGGAGGCGTGACGACCATTGAAAGCGCCGCGTGCGAGCCGGAAGTAGTGGATCTGGCCAATTTTCTGAGCGCCATGGGCGCGCGGATCGTCGGCGCCGGCAGCCCCACCATCACGATCACCGGCGTGAAGGAATTGCACGGAGCGGAGCACGAAGTGATTCCAGACCGCATCGAAGCGGCCACGTTCGCCATCGCCGCGGCGGCAACAAACGGCGAAATCACGCTGCTGGACGTGCGTCCGGACCACATGCACGCCGTGCTGGACAAATTGCGCGAGTCCGGCGTGAAGGTGGAGCGGCGCAGCTCCACGCTGACCGTCAAACGCGGCGGACGATTGAAGGCGGTGGACATTACCACGCTGCCCTATGCCGGATTCCCGACGGACGTGCAGGCGCAGATGATGGTGCTCACGACACTCGCGTCCGGCATCAGCATCATCACGGAACGGATTTTTGAATCGCGCTTCATGCACGTCAGCGAATTGGCGCGACTCGGCGCAGAGATTGCCATCGAAGGCCCCAGCGCAATAGTGAAAGGCGGACGGCCGCTCAGCGGCGCGCCGGTCATGGCCAGCGACTTGCGGGCCTCCGCCGCGCTGGTCCTCGCCGGACTGGTGGCCAAAGGCACGACCCTGGTCAAGCGGATTTATCATTTGGACCGCGGCTACGAAAGAATCGATAACAAACTGAAAAAGCTGGGAGCGCGCATCGAGCGCGTCGAGGAATCATGAGACAGGTCATCGGCCTATTGCTGATCATCGGCGCCATCTGGGGCTGCAAGGAGCTCTACAAGTATTGGGACACGGTGAAGGCCCGCAAACAGGCCGAAGACCGCGGCGGCGCGCCGCCGCCGACTGCCGCCGCCACCCCAACGGCGTTGCCCGGGTTGCCGTCCAACCTTGAGTCCACGCTTCTGGCGGCGCAAAAGCAGGGAGCCGCCGGCTTGAAAAACTGGCTCAAACTCTATCGCGCTTACGTGAGTGACCCAAGGCTGGCGGCCATCGAATTGGACTACGTGGTGTTAATCAGCTCAAGCAACCCGCAGGAAGCGCGTCAGCTTTTCGCCGCGGTCAAACAACGCACGCCCACCAACTCGCCGGTTTACCCTCGCATCAAACAGCTGGAGAAAACCTATCAGTGAACTTTTCGCTAGAATTCCCGCCGGCGAAGTTCTATTTTCGGGCGGATTCAACTCCAACCGTGAGGCCCTTATGGATGTGACGTTCGTATGTCCCAACTGCAGGCAGGAACTGGAAGCCGATGCCACTCTGGCCGGAACACAGATCCAATGCCCCGCTTGCGGCCATCGGATTACAATTCCAGAAGTGGATCCGACGACCGTCAAGGTAATGAACCCCATCGCCTCGTCCGCCGCCGCGCGGGAGGAAAAGCATTTCTCCGTGCCGGTTCACGACACGCCCACCGAAGTGCTGATTCAAAAACCGCCCCCGCCGCTCGAAGTCGCCGCCAAGGACACCGAGAAGACACTTCGCGTCAGGACCATCCGCCGGACGGATTGCGTGGAAGTGGGACACGATAATTTCGACAAGGTCGTAAGCGAGGTCCTGGCGAAAATCGGCCAGGAAAACATCGTCAGCATCAATACGCTGAACTATACTCATCTGGATATCGGCTCGCAGAAATTGCTGACAGACTTTGGTGTATTGATCGTTTACAAAGGCTGAGCGGCGGCGGCATGCGCCTTCCTTCCGAGCAGCGGGACGCCCTGGCTCGCGGAAAAACCAGACCCGCACCCTTTCCGGACGCCTGCGAATGCTTCACCGCGAAGGCGACTTACTTGATTCCGGCCAGCCTGACGGAGAGGCGTGATTTTTTGCGACTGGCGTGGTTCGGGTGCAGCACGCGGTTTTTGGCTGCCTTGTCGAAGGCCGCCGTCACCGCGCGCAGGGCCGCAGACGCCTCGTTCTTCTGCCCCGCGGCCACCAGCGCAAGATATTCCTTCTCCAGCGTCTTGAGGCGCGATTTGTTGCTTTGATTGTGGAGGTGCCTGCGCGCGCTGTTGCGCATGCGGCGTTCGGCTGACTTGGTATTCGGCATAAGATCAACGATGCTTCAAATCCGAGGCGGCAACGGTAACGAAATGGCGGGCTTTGTCAACGGCTTGCCGGCTGGCTTATGGCCTCCGCCAGCAACGGTTCCACTCGCTGCCAGACCGCGTCCTTCACCGTTTCCAGCGGTTGAGTCGAGTCAATCACACAAACGCGCCGCGGCTCGGCGGCAGCGATGGCTTTGTAACCGTCCTCCACGCGTCCGAAGAAATCGCGGTCGGCTTCTTCCATCCGGTCGCGCAACGGCTGACTGAAAGCCGGTGTTGCGCGGCCTTCCGGCTTCTGACCGCGGGGCGGCAGATCCAGTAACATCGCCTGTTGCCGCGCGAGCCGTCGCGCCTCACTGACTTCTATCGGCACCGACAGGAGAAAAGTCAGGTCGGGGCGCGTCTGGCCCACGGCAAAATCAACGACCGCCCGCACCGTCTTCAGGTCGAGCCGGCGCCCGTAACCTTGATAGGCAATCGTTGAGTCGAAATAGCGGTCGCACAAAACCGCTTCACCCGCCGTCAGTGCCGGCCGGATGACTTCTCGGACAAGTTGCGCGCGGCTGGCATTCATCAGGAGCAACTCCGTTTCCGCCGTCATCGCATGGTTCTGCTGACTGTGTTTGAGCGTGTGGCGTATTTCCTCCCCGATCGGCGTGCCGCCCGGTTCGCGAAGTACGCGGACAGTCCGGCCTGCCGTTCGTAACCGTTCGGCCAGCAACTGAACGTGGGTGGATTTGCCGCTTCCCTCGGTACCTTCGAAGGTGATCAACACGCCCTTCATTTCAAGCGACGAGGAGGCGCGAGCGAACACCTGAGAACAAGGATGGCCTCATTGCGAAGCGGGAAGTCTCGCGGACGGGACCGAGGGAACCGCCGCCGGACGGGAAGGAATGTGTTCCGCCAGGTAATCCACCAGCGAATTGATCTGTTCCTCGCTCAACGGGCCCCCTTCGGCTTTGGCAAACGCCGGCATGAGCGTCCCGTTTTTGCCGTGCGTGACCCAGTTCTTCCATTGCTCGCGGTCCGTCGGATGGTTTAACGCGCGCAAGTTCGGGACCATGGAAGCCCGGTGCTCCGAGTCGTGGCAATTGGCGCAAACCGCCAGGTAAAGCATTTCGCCTTTCTTGCCGACCGCGGGCACCGAGTGGCAGTTGGCGCATTCGTTTTTGAAAACAGCCTGACGGTCGGCCGTGGCGATTTGAATGTTCTTCGAGCGATCGGCCATGACGCCGGGCGCGGCCTCAGGAATGTTTGCTTTTACGGTCAGTGTCTTGGTGCCGGTCGCGCCGTAAACGTAAACCAGCTTGGTCAATTGCCCGCGTTTGCCGCGAAGATCCACGGTGACATGAATCTGGCCGTTGGTCCCCGGGGCCAGAATCCAGGGATAGCTCGGCAGTTTCGCGACCGTGCAGCCGCAGGAGGTGCGCACATCGTTGATGGTGATTTCGTTTGGTGAAGTGTTCGTCAGCGTGAAAGTGAATTGGGCGTTCGTTTCGCCCGGCCTGGCCGTGTATTCCTTCAGCTCGGCGTCGGCGGCGAGCGGCAGGGGCTGCGCCGGGCGGTTCGTGAACGCGGGACGAAACGCCGAAGACGGCGAGAATGGCTGGACTGCAAAGTTCGTCACCCGGACGCTGACGGGAGCGCCGGTCGTGTTGCCGGGCCGAATGGCCTGCAGGAGCTGCTGGCGATTTGTGCTTTGCGCGAGCGAGCGGTTCGGAGGCGCATTGGTCGGCAAACGGAATGATGGAGGCAATGGCGGCAGCGGCGGCGGCGTTCGCGTTGACAAGGAATTCGTTGAAGTTGTCTGGTCGCTCTGCGCAGGAATAACCGGCCCCGCCACCAGACACAGCCCGATCACTAGCAGGAGGAAGCTTTCACGAGTTTTCATGGTTAATCATCGTCAATTTAATGGTTCCCCCGCATTTGACGAGCAAATTCCCTGCCTGCCATCGGCGCGTCAAAACCCGTTGCGCTAAAGCTTCTTCAATCGCGGGCCTTTCGGCGTGTCCTCGATCAACCAGCCTTTGGCCTTCAATTCGTCGCGAATCGCGTCGGCGCGCTTAAAATCCTTTGCCTTGCGGGCCGCCTCGCGCTGCTCAAGCAACCCTGTGGTCTGCAGAGGAGCCGCCGCTTCGGACCTGTCGCCGACGCCAAAAACGGAATCAATCCGCTGCCAGGCGGCCAGGGCAGCCGCGGCCTGAAGCGCCGAAAGCCTGTTTTCCGACATCAACCGGTTCATCTCGCGCACCCATTCGAACATAACCCCCCAGGCGGCCGACACGTTCAAGTCGTCGTCCAGCGAAGCCGAAATCTTTTCCAACAGCGTCGCATCCGGCGCCGCCGTGGTGTTCCCCGCCGCCTCGCGTAACTTGTTCAAGCACTCGTCCAGTCGCGACAGCGCGGTGCGGGCGCTTTGCAGGCCCTCCACTGTGAAGTTGAACAACTCGCGGTAGTGGGCGGTGAGCAACAAGTGACGGATTTCCCGGCCTGAAAAACCTCTGGCGAGCAGCTCGCGCAGGGTGAAGAAGTTTCCGAGCGATTTGCTCATCTTTTTTCCCTCGACCATCAAATGCGCTCCGTGCAGCCAGTATTTCACGAACCGCTCACCCCGCGGTTGCAGGCCCGCGCCTTCACTTTGAGCGATTTCGTCCTCGTGATGAGGAAAAATCAGGTCCTCGCCGCCGAGATGCAGATCGAAGCTCGGACCAAGAATTTTCATGCTCATCGCGCTGCACTCGATGTGCCAGCCGGGCCGGCCCTCGCCCCACGGACTCGGCCAGAACACCTCGCCGTCCTCCGGCGCGCGCGCCTTCCACAGCGCGAAGTCAACTGCGGACTCTTTGTCATATTCGTCATGGGCAACACGTTCGCCGGTTTGCATGTCCTGAGGGTTCAGCTTCTTGAGTTGCCCGTAAGCGCAGCCGCAGGCGCGATATTTCTCGATGCTGAAATAAACCGAGCCGTCCGCCGCTTTATACGCCATGCCGCGGGCGATCAGTTTTTCAATCAGTGAAACGATTTCGGCAATGTGTTCCGTCGCGCGCGGCATTTGGTGCGGTCGCAAGCAGCGGAGCGCGTCGAAGTCTCTGATAAACTCCGCCTCGTATTTTCCGGTGTATTCGCGCAGAGGAATCCGGGCCTCGCGGACACGTTTGATGATTTTGTCCTCCACGTCCGTGATGTTCATCACGTGCGCGACCGCGTAACCTTTGAATTCGAGGTAGCGCCGCACGAGGTCCGCGAACACAAAGGTGCGGAAGTTGCCGATGTGCGCAAAGTCGTGGACCGTCGGCCCGCAACAGTACATCCCGACCCTTTTAGCCGCAGGATCGAGCGGCAGAAACTCCTGAATCGACCGCGTCAGCGTGTTGAAAAATTTCAGACCCATGTGCCAATGGCGCGGTAGCGTAAGGCGGGTGAGGTGAAAGGAAAGTGTAAATTCCACCTGATTCCGCCAAGAACATTTGTCCGCCGCCAATCGTCCGCCTCCTTATCAAAGGCAGAACGCGAGACAGGATTCTGCGCCCGTAAACGGTTCTTGATATTGATATATCTGAGTGCCGGGAGGAAGGCGAAAGGGGAAATGAGTTGCCAATATCAAGAACTGACCCGTTTACGTTTATGGCAGGGACGCTTGTCTCCTTGCGCGGGCAAGCGGCTTTGGGAAACCGTTTTCCGAAGCGGTTTGGAAACTCTCGATTTTCCAACCGAGCGCAGCCGCTGAAAAATCGAGCAGTCGCCAGAAGGGAGAAGGGAAACGGCGCAGTTGCTCATCTCGCGCCGGTCGCGCGCCGGTGGTCCAGAAAAAAGCAGATGGGGCAACCAGCTTAACCCTTAGCGTCATCGGAAGGGCCGGAAGATCAGATCAGGATCATTGAGCGGTCCGCTTTTCCCAGGGCCCGCCAATTCCCGACGGCCAGATTACCCAAAACAAATTCGCCGATTTGCACGCGTATCAGCCGCAACGTCGGGTGCCCGACGGCCGCGGTCATTCGGCGCACCTGACGGTTCCTGCCTTCGACCAGTTCCAAAACAATCCAGCAGTCGGGAACATTTTTGCGGAAACGAATTGGCGGGTCGCGCGGCGGCACATCCGGCCGCGGCTCCAGCAGGCTCGCGCGACACGACATCGTTTTTCGGCTTTGAATCACGATGCCCTCTTCCAGTTTTCGCAACGCCGCGAGGCTCGGGACCCGTTCAACCTGCGCCCAATACACGCGCCGATGCGCATGCCGCGGATGCAGCAGCCGTTGATTCAGTTCCGGCTCATCGCTGAGCAGCAGGAGTCCTTCGCTGTCGGCGTCCAGACGCCCGATCGGATACACGCGCGCCGGGAAATCAAACGTCGCCAGCGTGCGAAGCTTCGAGTCGTCCGGCGTAAACTGCGAGATCACTCCGTAAGGTTTGTGGAAGGCGATGAGCATCAGGCCAACGCGAAATGCCGAACGCGGAATGCGGAATACGTGAGCCGCGGAAGACGAGAAATGGCGCAACGACTGGCCAACGCGTTATCGGCGTCAGGGACGCAACACTCCGGCATCGGCTTCCACGCATTTCGCGCGCTTGGCGGGCTCAACATCACAAAGTTATGTCGTTCCAAGGACATGAGCTTCGTGTTGAAACGGCTCCAGCGGCATCGCTCGATCATGGTTTAAAAAATCTTCGCAGACGCGGAAGAAATCGGCCTTCGTCGTCACGCGACGGATTTGATGCAGGAACTGGCCGGTCGGCTCCACACCCGCACCGAGATAGTTCAGGTACTTCTTCATCTTCTGCACCTGCGAAAGCTCGCGCACGTCCGGGGAACAGACGGCGTCGTAAAGCGCGCGGACGTACCCGAGCACGTCATGGCCCGCGGGGACAAACAGGGTTTCCCCGCGCCGCTGCTGGCGAATTTGATGGAAGATCCACGGATTCCGAATCGCGCCGCGGCCGATCATCAATCCCTTCGCGCCGGTCAACCGCAACACCTCGTCCGCAGTCTGCGCGGAATCAACATTGCCGTTGGCCAGTACAGGAAACGGCAATCCGGCTGCCGCTCGCGCGATGTAATCGTAATGCACTTCGTTTCGATACATTTCCGCGACCGTCCTGCCGTGAACGGTCAGCAAATCAATCGGATGCCTCGCAAAAATCGGCAGCAACTCATCAAACACCCGCGGCGAATCGAACCCAATGCGCGTTTTGACCGTGAATTTGATGGAAACCGCCTCTCGCAACGCCCCGAGGATGGCGTCGACGCGCTGCGGTTCGCGCAGCAGCCCGCCGCCGGCGCACTTCCGATACACCACAGGCGCCGGGCAGCCGAGGTTCAAATCCACCGCGACGATGGGATACTGCTGCAGCTCGCGCGCCGCGCGCACCAGCGAGGGGATGTCGTTGCCGATCATCTGCGCGATGACCGGCCGGCCCGTTGGGTTCGCAGTAATCGATTTCAGAATCCATTTTTCCAGATTCGAGGTTGGATGGACGCGAAAATATTCGGTGAAGTAAAGATCCGCGCCGCCGTAGCCCGTCATCAATCTCCAGAACGACAGGTCGGTCACGTCCTGCATCGGCGCCAGCGCGAGGATTGGAGCGGCACCTCGCAACATCTGGCCGAACTGTTCTGCCTGGTTCACGGAAACAAGCCTATTTGAACTGCGGGTGTCGCTGCAACTCTTCCATCGTCTCCGGCGCCAGCCGCGCCTGCCGATAAAGCGGCTGGCGCAACGGTTCGGCGCTGGTCGAGCGTTGGGCGCGTTGGAGCCATTTCCTGTCGAGAGGTTCGTCAATCAAGTCAAGCGTGTTGGCGGCGATCGTGGTTTCCTCCTTCTCGCCGGTTGCGCGTCCGACGCCAACGTAAAATCCGGCCAACAGCAAGGTCGGAATAGGTCGGCAGCGCGCAGGGGCGCTTCGGGTCGAGCAGACGAAACAGATGGGTGAACAGCGGCAGCGTCCACATGGCCGGATTCTTCGCGGGCGAATAGGCATCGAAGAAAATCGCGTGCGGAGCCGGCAGCGAGCGCGCGGGCAGGCGGGAGAGTGAGAGAGCCAGCAATGCCGGAAAATCGCCCAGGTGCAATGTCCAGCTTGCCGGCTGCCGCCCGTTCTGAAACCTCGCGCTGTGCCGGTCCATGAGCGTCTGTGCCAGCGGGCCGTAGCGGTCGAAGTAACCGAGCGTTGCGGCGTGATGCAAGGCGAATCGCAACGGTTCGATGCTGTTGTCGAAGCTGACCAGCCGTATCGCGCAGGCAAGGTCGCGCGTGGCCCGCAGCACGGTCAGCGCGTTGGCCGCGGCCCCCAGGCCGACGTCCCAGATCACAAACTCGCCAACGTGTCCGCGAATCCGTTCCACCAGGCGCAGTTGTTTGACATAAAGCGCCTCCGCCTCGGCCACGGGTCCAACGACGGGATGAAATGTCTCGCGATAGGCCAGCGAATGGACGCTGTGAACGCCGTTGGCGAGCCGGATGATTTTGTATCCGGTTGAAGTCACGAGCGAGTTTAGCCACAAACAGGGACAAAAAGCACAAAAGGAAAATGAGCTAAGTGGGCTATTTATGAAATAGACCACTTAGCTGGCGCATTGTTTTGCAACCATAGCCGCCGGTTTGACACCGGGCTTGACGCGTGTTCACCACAAACCTAGGCTTTCCCGCTCATCGTTCCGCGGCGCCAGGTCCCCGGCGGGACGCACGCGGGGCTTTTGCGTCGAAAGGATTGATTGTGAATGTGACGGTGGAAAATCTGGGCCCGTGCAAAAAGCTGTTGCGGGTGGAAGTGGACGCTCCGGCGGTGGACGCCGCGCTTGAAGAAATTATGCAGGATTTTCAAAAGCAGGTCCGGCTTCCCGGCTTTCGTCCCGGCAAAGCGCCCCGGCATCTGGTCGTCAAGGCGTATGCCCCGCAGATCGATGAAGAGGCCAGGCGCAAACTGGTCTCCGAAGGTTACCGCAAGGCCGTTGCCGACCAGAAGTTGCGCGTCGTCGGCCAGCCGGACATCGAGGAAATCCATTTTGCCAAAGGCCAGCCGTTCCAGTTCGCCGTCACGCTCGAAACCGCGCCGGAATTTGAGTTGCCGGATTACAAAGGATTGCCCATCAAACGCGAAATGGCAGTCGTGACCGAAGAGGACATTGAACGGGCGCTGAATGTCCTGCGCGAACAGCGCGCGACTTACCTTGACGTGGCGCGCCCGGTGCAGGAGGGCGACTTTGTGGTGGTGAATTACACCGGCACCTGCGACGACAAACCGATCACCGAGACTGCCCCGACCGCGCGCGGGTTGACCGAGAAGAAGGATTTTTGGCTGCACGTGGCGAAGGATTCGTTCATTCCCGGATTCACCGAACAACTGGTCGGAGCGGGCGCGGGAGAGAAACGGACCTTGAACGTGAATTTTCCCGCTGATTTTGTCGCCAAAGAATTGGCGGGCAGGAAAGGCGTTTACGAAGTGGAGGTAGTGCAGGTGAAGGAAAAGGTTTTGCCGGAGTTGAACGACGAGTTCGCCAAATCCTTCGGCGCCGAGGACATGGCGAAACTGCGTGACGGCGTCCGCACCGACCTGCAAAACGAGCTGAACTACAAAATCAAGCGCAGTGCCCGCGACCAGCTCGTCCGCGAGTTGCTCGCTCGCGTGAACTGCGAGCTGCCGGAGTCGATTGTCCTGAGCGAGACGCGCAACGTCGTTTACGACATCGTGCGCGAAAACCAGCAGCGCGGCGTGTCCAAGGAAACCATCGAGCAGCAGAAGGATCAGATTTTCTCCGTGGCGAACAACAGCGCCAAGGACCGCATCAAAGCGGCGTTTGTTCTGGGCCGCATCGCGGAAAAGGAAGGCATCAAAGTGGAACAAAAGGAACTCACGCAACGCGTTCTGATGCTGGCGGAGCAATACCAACTCAAGCCGGAGCAGATGGTCAAGCAACTGCGGGACCGGAACGGGTTCGGAGAAATCGAGGAGCAGATCATGTCGGCGAAAGTGCTCGATTTTCTGGAGTTGAATGCGAAGGTCGAGGAGGTGCTGCCGACGGCGAGGACCTGATGGCGCGGCGGTCCGAAAAGGTTTTCGCGGGCCTGCCAATGCCCGACGTGGTTTGCCCTCGCCGGGCCGGCCGCTTGAAAAACCGCGCTGCGTTTGCTCCGGCCTTCACGACTGAAACGGCGGGCCCGCCCGGCTTCAGAGCTTTCACTGGGTTCGTCCGAATTTTTTCTCCAACTCGCGGTAATTCATCTCTATTAGCGTCGGGCGACCGTGCGGGCAGGTGTAAGGCATCGCGCAGTTGCGCAGGTCGTTGACCAGATTCTCCAATTCGGGCCCGGTCAGCGGGTCGTTCGCTTTCACCGCATGGCGGCAGACCGTCTTGGCCACGGTTTGCTCGCCGAGTCGAAATGAATTCACTTCCTGCCCGGCGGCGACCAGCTCGTCGATCAGTTCCAACACATAACGGCGCGCATCGGGCACTTTCACGAACGGCGGAAGCGCATCGAGCAGGAAGGTGCGCTCGCCGAACTCGCTCAGGCCAACGCCCAGGCGTCCCAGAATCTGCAGGTGTTCGCGCAGAAACTGCGCGTCGCGGGTGGACAGCTCAACCGTCTCCGGCAGCAGCAAACGCTGCGAGGGGGCGTCGCCCTGCTCCAGGCGGCGAAGCATTTGCTCGTAGAGAATCCGTTCGTGCGCCGCGTGCTGGTCCATCAGCACCAGGCCGCGGTCGGATTCGAGCACGACGTAGAGCCTGCCGACGACGCCGACCAGACGCAGCGGTACTCTGAGCAGCGGCACCGCGGCGCTCGAACCGGGCGGAGCAGGTGAATGCGGAACGCGGAGCGCGGAGCGCGGAGCGTCGATTGTCGATGGGCGGTGACCGGTGGCCGGCGAAGCGGAGGGAGCCATCGGCGTCTGTGCCGGCGAGGACCACGGCCAATTCGTAACGGGTTTGGCCGGCAGTGGCGGCAGAAGCTGCGGCAGGTCCTTTGGAGCCGGCCCGGCAACGACTGGTTCAATCGGCGGGGCGGGCTGCGGCGGCAGGGTGGCGATTGCCGCCGGACGCTCACCGCTCGGCTTTGGATCTCCAACTTTGCACCGTGCTTCGCCTGGCGATTTGTGAAAATTCAACAACGTCCGCCGCACCGCGTCGGCGGCGTGACGGCGCACCGCCTTCTCATGATGGAACTTTACCTCGCGTTTGGACGGATGAATATTCACGTCCACCTCGGCGGGATCGAGTTCGAGGAACAGACTGCAGACCGGATAGCGTCCCTTCATCAGCGCCGTGTGATAGCCTTCCAGCAGTGCATAGTTCAGCGCGCGGTTTTCGACCGGCCGACGGTTGACGAACAGGTGCTGGTCCTGCCGTGTCGCTCGCGAAACGCCCGGCGCGCCGAGGAAGCCCCAGATGCGAAGCGCCGATGGCCGGGGATCGGGAGACGACTGCTCCGGGGCTTCGTCCGGCTCATCCGGCTCGCCGATGTCCGCGGAATAATCGACCGGCAACAGTTTCACTTCGGCCCCGAGCAGCGCGCGGCACCGTTCCTGGAGCGCAGCGTGTCCGGAGGCCGGCTGGCCATCGCTCTTGAGAGGCGGCAGTTGCCAGACGAGGCGTTGGTCCTGCAGGAAGGTGAATCCGACTTCGGGAAAGGCCAGCGCCGCCAGCGTCAGATAATGTTGAACGTGGGCGCGCTCGGTTTCTTCGCTGCGGAGGAATTTCCGGCGCGCGGGCAGATTATAAAACAACTGGCGCACTTCCACGCTGGTGCCCGGCGCGTGACCGGCGGACTTCACCTCCAGAATTTTTCCCGCGTGAACGACGACTTGGGTTCCCTCCGGCGACTCGCTGTCGCGTTCCCGCGTGCTCAGCGTAAACCGGCTGACACTGGCGATGCTCGGCAACGCTTCGCCGCGAAAGCCCATCGTCGCGATCGCGGCGAGGTCTTCGGCCTTCTGAATTTTGCTGGTGGCGTGGCGTTCGAGACACAGCAACGCGTCGTCCTTGCTCATGCCGGTGCCGTCGTCGGTCACGCGAATCAAACCGCGCCCGCCCGCCTGGATTTCCACTGTGACGCGGCTGGCCCGGGCGTCGAGCGCGTTTTCGAGCAGTTCCTTGACCACACTCGCGGGACGTTCGACCACTTCGCCGGCGGCGATCTGGTTGGCGACCTGTTCAGGGAGCAGGCGAATGCGGTTCATGCCCGTAAACTAAAACCAACGCGCGGAAAATCGACAGGAAATTCAGGCCGTTACCGGGCCGGAAAAACAAACCATCGCCGTGGAGGACCGGCGTTGTCGGACGGCGGCTCAAACCTTCGGGCCCTCTTCTCTTCGAATCGGCAGGCTGAAGGAAAAGATGGCGCCGCGGCCGGGCTCGCTGCGGGCGCCGATTTTGCCGTAGTGGTCTTCGACAATTTTTTTGCAGATGGACAGGCCCAGGCCGGTGCCCTGGACCTTGCCATAAGTGGCGAACGCTTCGAACAGGCGAGGGGCGATTTCCGGGGCAATGCCCTTGCCCGTGTCCTCAATTTCAGTCACCACTTCCTTTTCATTCTGTTGAAAGCGGATT
>QHPW01000241.1 GCA_003219675.1 Verrucomicrobiota bacterium | reverse complement strand
GCAGTTCCCAAAAGGACTGCCGAGGGTCGTTCAGTTAAATTCAATACGGCAAGGGAAATCTTGCGGTTAATTCGCAAACACGTTGGCGCACCTTCCGCGTCGCGTCAACATTTTTAATATCGAGCAGCACCTCGCTGATCATGTCGGCAATGGCCGCCATCTCCGGCTCGATCATGCCACGCGTGGTGACCGCAGGAGTGCCCAATCGAATGCCGCTGGCCTGGAACGGCGAGCGGGTCTCAAAGGGAATCGTGTTCTTGTTCACGGTGATGCCGGCTTCATCCAGGGCCGTCTGACATTCCTTGCCGGTCAGGCCGCGCGACCCGACATCCACCAGCATCAAATGATTGTCCGTGCCGCCGCTGACCAGGCGGAACCCGTTTCGCTTCATCCCTCCCACCAGCGCCTTCGCGTTCCTGACAATCTGTTGCTGATAGTCTTTGAAAGCCGGCTGCAGCGCCTCGTGAAAGCATACCGCTTTGGCCGCGATGACGTGCATCAGCGGTCCGCCCTGAATGCCCGGGAATACCTGTGAATCAATCTCTTTCGCGCATTTCTCCCGGCATAAAATCAGCCCGCCGCGCGGCCCGCGCAGCGTCTTGTGCGTCGTGGTCGTCACGAAATCCGCGTGTTCAACCGGACTCGGGTGCAACCCCGCCGCAACCAGTCCCGCGATGTGCGCGATGTCCGCCAGTAACAGCGCGCCGGCTTCGCGCGCGATTTCTCCCATCCGCTTGAAATCAATGACGCGGGAATAGGCGCTGGCGCCGACCGTGATCATTCTGGGCCGGTGTTGCTGCGCCATTTTAGCGAGTTGCTCGTAATCAATCTGTTCGTCCTCCTTGCGCACGCCGTAGTGGATGATTTCAAAAAATCGGCCCGAGAAATTCGCCTTGTTGCCGTGCGTAAGATGGCCGCCGTGGCTCAGATCCATCGTCAGCATCCTGTCCCCCGGCTTGAGAAACGCAAAATAGACCGCCATGTTCGCCGCGCTGCCGCAGTGCGGCTGCACGTTCGCGTGCTCGGCGCCGAAAAGTCTTTTGGCCCGGTCAATCGCCAGTTGCTCGGCGGCATCGACGTTCTCACAACCGCCATACCAGCGTTTGCGCGGATAGCCCTCGGCGTATTTGTTCGTCAGCACTGAGCCTTGCGCTTCCATCACGGCCGGGCTGGTGAAGTTTTCACTGGCGATCAACTCGATGTTCTCCTGTTGCCGCTGCCGCTCCGCGCGAATCGCGTCGGCAACGTCCGGGTCGATCATTTCCAGCTTCAACCCTCCGCCGGCCTTGAGGTGCTCGACCTTGGCCAAACGCCGGGCGTGACGACCGCCCTCGAAGTGCGCGTCCAGAAAAGCGTCCAGAATCTTCTTCGCCTGCTCCGGCCCGACGAATTTGCCGCCGAGACAAAGCACATTGGCGTTGTTGTGTTGCCGCGCCAGCGCCGCCATTTTCTCGTCGAATACCACGGCCGCGCGGACGCCGGGCACTTTGTTGGCCGCGATGCTCATCCCCACGCCCGTGGCGCAGACCAAAAGTCCAATGTCGCTTTTCTGCTCGGCCACATGGCGCGACACGGCCTGCGCGATGTCTGGATAGTCGGCCGAGGCCACCGAGGTGGTGCCAAAGTCCAGGGCTTTTAAACCGCGTTGTTCCAGATGCTGCTTGAGCGACTCCTTCAACTCGTAGCCCGCATGGTCGGCTCCCAGCGCCAGGGTCACGGTTTTTGCCCGCGACGCGCCCGCGTCGGCGCCGCCGGAGGTCTGGTCGATGAATTTCAACATCGAGGCAATCCCCTGTTCGATCTGGTCGCGGCAGTCGAGATAAACTTCATACGAGCCGCCGATGGGATCGGGAATGTCTTTCTCAAAAACATCCAGCGTCTCATCGAATTCCCGGAGCAGAAAAGTTTTCTCGGCCGCCTGTGGATAAAGCAGGTTGATGGCATCGACGTGCCCGTGGGTCATGCCGAAAATGTAATCGGCCTGGTTCACCACCTCCGCGGTCAGCATGCGACTGCGTTGCTGCGAGATGTCGATGCCCAACTCCCCCAACGCCTGCACCGCGTACGCGCTGGGCGGCTGTCCTTCAATCGCCCCCACCCCGGCCGACAGCACGCAGAAATCGCCGCGGCCCTTGACCGCATGCCGGAAAAGGCCCTCCGCCATCGGGCTGCGACAAACGTTGCCGGTGCAAACGATCAACGGCGAAATCAGCGCGCAAGCGACCGCCCGACGATGGCGATGCCGGTGAGCAGATCCAGCGCGCGCGCCAGCGCCGGATCGCGCACAATCGGCCCGCTCGGGTCCTCTTCCGCTTTGGCGGCCGCGGTCGCGTCCTGATCCTCCGGATTCAGTCCTTCGCGTTGCATCCGGACCAGCTCGGCCTCGTTGCGGGGCCGACGCGACGTCCGGTTTGTCGAACCGGACTGCGAAACATTGCGCGACCCTTTCAACGGGGCCATGGGTCTGGGCAGAATTTTGAACGCGTCGGCAAAGTAGGCCTTCTCCTCCTCGGCCCTGAGGGCAACTTCAATGTCGGGCGCCACGCCCGCCGCCGACAACAGTTTGCCTTTGCCCACCCTGACCTGCCCGGTGGCAATCCGCAATCGCTGTCCATTGGACAACTCGAATTCCCTCGAGACCTGCGCCGTTCCTGCCGTTCTCGCCCCGATCAACACCGCAGCGTCCGTCTCGCGCAGTGCCGCCGCCAGCGCCTTCCGCCTTGGCCGTCGATCGGACAGTACCTTCGTCCCAGTCCAAAACCGGTTGTTCCGTGGATAGGAAACGGTCGGCCGCGTTCGCCGCCGCCTTGTAATCCCGGCCGTCGGCAAAACGCAAATCGAGGACCAGGCCTTTCAGCTTGTTCGTGGCATCGAGCTTTTCGAAAGCCGATTTGATCTGGTCTGCCAGCCCGGTCGCCACCCGGTCCACGCGCAGGTATCCATAGGATTCATCGTACAGCGCCGTCTTGCTCAACGGCGAATCTTCCGGGCGGGCGCCGTCCGGCGGGGCATTGGTGACAAGAACCACTCGCGGATAGAATTGAGTCAATAGCCCCTGCACCGCGGCCCGATTCAATTCTTCTTCGCTCGCGTTCGGCAAATTGGCGCGAAGCAGTCGGAAGACTTCTTGAAAATGCGGCAGGTCGTTCGTCTCTGCCCTTACGCCCGATCGAATCGCCAGGAAGGCCAACAACCCCAGGAGAAGCGGATTAAACCCGAATCGTTTCATGCGGGCACCAAATTGCGCGACCCAGGGCCGAAAGTAAAGCGGCGACACTGTGGCTGGCCTGTTTCGAGGCGATTTTCATGATCGGGGTTCATCTGTTGATCGCCCAGGCCAATCGCCAAGTGCCGCCGCATCTTTCATTACCGCTGTTTTGGGGAGTATTCGGGAGCGGTCTGACATTTGTTGCCATCTGGCTTTGGGGCACTGCTTCGACGATTCAGACGCGATACCATTTCTTCCTGCGGATGACGGCATGAGCTTCGCCACGGCCTCACGGCGTGAACGACCAAACCGCGCCTGCGCTGAACACCGCTGCGAACGGGCATTGGAGCGTCAGTAGCGGCAGGCATCCCTGCCTGCCGTAGAGCCGTGGCTTCCAGCCCGGCGGATAATTTCACGCAAACCGCTCTGCGTGAGCGATGACGCGGCGCAAAAGCGCGTGTCGCGCGCGCTCGACAAACTGCGCGACCTTTTGTCCCAACGGGGAATCACGACTTCCGCCGCCGCGCTCTCCATGGTGCTTTCGGCCAACGCCGTCCAGGCCGCGCCCGTCGGTTTGGCTGTCACGATTTCAACCGCCGCCGCGCTTGCCGGAGGCGCAGCGCAAACTTCAACGGCCATCGCCGCAACCAAAGCCATTGCTATGACTACATTGCAAAAAACCGTCATCGGGGCCACGCTCGCCGCCGCCGTCGGCACAGGCATCTACGAGGCAGGTCAAGCCTCGCGCCTGCGGAACGAAGTCCAAACGCTCCAGCAACAACAAGCGCCGCTGACTGAACAAATTCAACGACTGAGCAGAGACCGCACCGACGCCACACGCCAACTCGCCACGTTGCGCGACGAGAACGAGCGCCTAAACCGCAACACTGCTGAATTACTTAGACTGCGCAGCGAAGTAACCAAGCTACGGCCGGTGGCTCAACGGATCGCGAAGGAACACGAGTCGCCAGTCAGCAGGAATTCGCAAGAGGGGCAGGTTCCCTCTACCGGCGAGAATGCCGAAACAAAGATGAGAGACTTGCAGATTGACGAAAAACTGAACCAACTCAGAGAAAAGATTGGATTGAGAAAAGGAGCAGGAAGACCCCTTGCGGAAACTTTTGGTCAACCAGATGTCCAAGGCAGATGCACTGTTGGAAAAATTGCAGAAATCTTCACCAGATTCACCTGTCTTGTCCGAGATTATCCAGGCTGCTGAGGCTTCCGAAAATGAAGTCAAGAGCTTCTTGACGACGGACCAGCAAGCAGCCTACGCAAACTTCAAACAGGAGCAGTGGAGTGCCAACGCTCGCCTCAGCGCTAATGGAGAACTACTCCTACTCCAGAACGAGATTGGGCTGACACAAGAACAGCAGGATGTGATCTTTCCCGTTCTTTACCAACAAGTGCTGAAGGAAAAAACGCGAAGGGAGGGCGGCGGCTCCCCGACTGCCAGTGACCAGGAGGTGACGCCGCGAAGCCTCAACGAATGGCTGCTGCAAAGTGAGGAGCAAAGGATAAAAGGACTCGAACCAGTCCTCACGCCATCGCAGCTACAGAAGTACCGTCAAATTCTGGCGGTTCGAC
Source organism: Verrucomicrobiota bacterium (assembly GCA_003219675.1). Classification (GTDB taxonomy): domain Bacteria; phylum Verrucomicrobiota; class Verrucomicrobiia; order Limisphaerales; family AV2; genus AV2. Next base: position 388 of record QHPW01000241.1, on the reverse strand, counting down.
GTGCTCAGGCACTCTCGGTACACTAAGGTGATCGCTAAACCGGACTGTACCCTGTCGCTTCGATTTCAGGTTGCCTGCCGTAGAGCCGGGCTTCCAGCCCGGCGGAAAGGCCTCGCGCAGACCCAAGCCGGTCGCAATTCCTTCAGTCCTTGAAAATGCCGGCGTTCCTTCCGGGCGGCAAGATGCCGCCCTCCACGTCAGGCAAGGATGCCTGACGCCACGTCGCCGGCATTCCGCGTTTGCCCGTGGGCGTGGTCCTCATCAGTTTATTGCTCGTGCCTGATGGAAACACTAAGCAACCTGCCGATGTCTCGCCTCCGAATCCCCTGGTTGCCGGTTTGCATTTTCGTGGAAAACTCCCGCATCTGAAGAAAGAAGGCGCGGTTTA
>QHPW01000238.1 GCA_003219675.1 Verrucomicrobiota bacterium | reverse complement strand
TGCATCAACGACGCATTCAATAGCTCGAACTCCTTCTTCGCCGACAAGCGCACTTTGTCCGCGTTCGGTGGCGCAAAAAAACGAAACAGTAACTGAACGCGGTCCGCAGCTTTTTCCTTCGAGATCGGGTAGGATCGCAATTGATTATCGCTCGAACCCGCAATCGCGCCTGCGATCGACAAGTCGGGATGCGGGAACCAGGCGGGAAGGAACTGACCCCGATTCAACCGGTCGATGCCGAACGACTTTACCGTCTCGGAGATTTTCCCGGGGAAACGGTTTGCGATCGAATCATTGATTGCGAAGACATCGACACCGTGGAGATCATAATCCAAATCCACGGTTCCCACATCACCTCTGCCGTCTCGCGCCTTCATGCCGGGGATTGTCAGCGCATAGGTCACTGTTTGCGGATGCGGTTCCGTGGTGAGCACGAGCGTTTGATTGTCATGGTCCAATTTCGCCGCAAGGATTTTGATTTTTCCGCGCGGCGCGACTTCCTGCTGTTTCACGACTTGATACGGCGGCTTGAGGACTTCGTAGCGGTCGGCGGCGCGAACGTATTCACCGAATTCGATTTCTTGGCCGACGACTGCGTTGGTTACGGACGGATCAAGGGGTTTGTCAAACGCAACGCGAACTTCCGACGGCGCCGCCGCCCACGCGATGACCGGTTGCGGCGCTTTCGGGTCGGTGTAGGAAATCTTAAAAAATTTGCCGTCGCCTTTCGGCCCGGTGCCCCAATCGGGCAGACCGCTGTGGCAACAGACGTAAAGGTCGCCCTTCGGCGAAATGGCGAGGTCAAGCGTCAACAGGCTGAGACGCGCGATCAAAAACTCTTTGCCCACGTAACCGTGCGGTGTTTTGACGAGGCGCACGCGCCAGATTTTGCCGCGCGATTCACCGGCGACCAACGCGTCGCCTTCCCACCATTTCGGGCCGAACAAACCCTGGGCGGGCGAAGCCGGCAAAGCCGATTTCGGATTTCGGATTTCAGATTTCAGATTTATCGGTGCGCGCGGTTCATTGAAATCCAGGCCGCACGCAGATTCATGTTGCGGACCGAACGCGACTACTGGCGGTTCGCTCACCAGGTTTGGCAGCCATTTCTCGTGGCGCGGCGGAAAGCCGTAGTTGCGTCCGGCAATGATGTGGTTCAACTCGTCGAGCGGATTGCCGTTGGGCATCCACGTTTCGCCTTCCTGATCGGTGTTGAACAGATCGCCGGCCTTGTTGAACGCCAGCGCGAACGGCACGCGGATGCCGGTGGCGATGGTTTCGAGCTTTTTTGTTTTAGCGACCCACTTTTGAATGGTGCCGCGCGGGCTGTTGATGTCGTAAAGCGAAACCTGTTCCGCGGGATCGCCGCCCTTGTCACCACGCGCTTCCAGCCAGGCGCGTTCCTCCGGTTTCCACCAGCAGCCCGAAATAAACGTTGCCTGCTTTGTCCAACGTCACTGCCGTGGCATCGACTCCGCCGGACCCAACATCGGTCGGCGGCCAGCCGCTGGCGATGATCTCTTCGGTGTCGGCCTTGCCGTCGCCGTCAGTATCGCGCAGAAGCGAAACCTTGCCGTGTGACGACACGTAAAGTCCGGCGGTGGACCACGCCATGCCGACGGGCACGCTGAGGGTCGGCTTGTCCCAAAAAACTTCCGCGGTGTCTTCGAGACCGTCGCCGTCTGAATCGCGCAACAACCAGACGCGGCCATCGTAACCGAGGGCGGTCAGGCGCCCGTCCGGCGCGAAGCGAAGGTTATTGATGTTGGGCAAACGGACCGGCAATTCCTGAACCGTGAAGCCGGGGACCAGCATGTGAACGGCCGGTTCGGCGGCAACTGCCGCCAGGTTGAGCAGGACTCAGAGAACCCAAATCGGTCTTAACATCGGACGGTGCACGACCAAAGATTAATGGCCGGCAGGGCCAATGACCAGCCGGGACATTTTGAGAAGGTTTCGACGATTCCCGTTTATCGCGGCAATCGGAGGCGGAATTTTTTCTAATTTGTTGTTGCCAACGCGGCGGATTTGATGTTGACTGTTTTTGTTCCCGATAATTGAACATTCGCACCGTCCCGAATCTGCCAGACCCTGCGACCTCGTTGAGTGGTTACGGGTCTGATGTGGAAGACGGTACGACTAAACAATCGAACCAGAGAACCCTTTATGCGTAATATTCTCTTCAAAAGCTTCGCCCTTGGACTGCTGCTGATCGCTTCGGCGCAAGCTGCCACGACCATCATAGATCATGGGAATGTTCTGGACGTCGATGGGAATGATGCCTCATGGCGACCGAACGGCGGCGCGTCTGGTGGCGCCAATGACGGATACCTCGCCGTCACCGACGCGAGCGGCGGCAGTCATTCGGTGCTGGTGTTTAAGGACCTGGAAAACGGCCTTATCGTCAAGGCGTTCACTTTTGAGTGCGACTTGCGCATTGGCGGCGGCAGGGGCGGCACCGCCTCGCCGGCCGATGGTTTCAGCCTGAATTACGCGAGCGCGGATGACCCGGCGGTTATCGATTCAGATAATGATATAGATCCGAGTGGAGATTTCTCCGGCACCATCGGCGAACCGGCGCCCAGCGGCCTCGCGGAGGAAGGCACGCAAACGGGCCTGGCCATCGGTTTTGACTCCTGGGTAAGCGGCACGATCACTACTTCACCCCGGGTCGAGGACGTGGTCGGGATGAGCATCCGCGTGGACGGTCAGGTGGTGGCGCAGTTGCCGGTGCCGATCAAGCCCGGGAATGTGTATTACCCAACGGCTCCGATTCCCGGTTCACAAGGCACCGCCTACGAATATGAAGTCCCCGGCAATCCACCAATTCCCTGCAAACCGGAGCGTTGAACACCACGGATGATTTGGACGGCGACGGAACGCCGGGGCAACAAGGAGACTGGGATCTGGCGCAGCCGGCGTATGGAAATCCCAATTATGGTCTCTGGATCAAAAACCTCGCGTGGGCGCACTTCAAGGCGGAGTTGACGGAAGATGGTTTTGTCAAGATCAGTTGGAAGGGTGTCGAGGTGACGCCGCCCGGCGGCATTGCCACCAGTTTCAGCCCCATTCCGGGCCGCATCGTTTTTGGCGGCCGCACTGGCGGTTCCTGGTTGGTCCATCAGGTGGACAACATTAAGCTGGTCACCGTTCCCGCAGACAAGATTGTGATCAGCAAAGTGGTCGGTATGCCCACGGGATTTGCCATTACCGTGATCGATAGCGGCCAGAGCGTCCTGAATCCCAACAGCGTCCAGCTAAAATTGAACGGCAACACGGTGCCGGTGACTTCAGTGAGCAAGGTTGCATCGACAGGGACTTCGACCATCCGCTCTTCAGGCACTCCGTTGACCGCCGGATCCACGAACAGGGTGGACATTACCGCATCCGATGGCATAGGAAATACGGTCACTGGCACCAAGAACTTTATTGTGCCCGGGTATTATTTGTTGCCGGCATCGTTTGCCGCCTCCGGTGTCGATACCACCAAGCCCGGTTTTAAGTTTAAGGTGCACCAGCTTGACCTGGCTCAGACCCTGCCAACCTCGGTCGCACGGGCAGAGCGACAGCTTCACGGGGACATCGGCGCAAATGTCGCGAACGTGGCGAGCCTGACACCGGCGTCAGGCGGATTTTATTCGGAACCCGCGGTGATCAATTACGAGCAGGGTGACGCGGGTGGCGCCCCTCTGCCTGCGGGCAACTTCACGAATGAGGTGTTGATTCCAGGAATTCCGGGCAACGTCTCGATTACCGATCGGAGCCTGGATAATATCGCGATGGAAATTCTCACCTATATTCAGTTTCCAGCGGCCGGGTCGTACAAAATCACGTTCAACAGCGATGACGGGTTTCGGACGTATGTAGGCGACCACGCCGTTGACGTGCTCAGTTCGCCGATCTTCTCCCAGGCCGACGTTGCCCGCGGGGCATCGGACACGGCGCAATGGATTTACGTCGCGCAAGCGGGTGCATACCCCTTCCGCACCGTGTGGTTTGAGGGCGGTGGCGGCGCCAGTCTGGAGTGGTCCGCGGAAAACGACGCAGGGGTCAAGGCGCTCATCAATGACAGCTCGGTCACCGGGGCGCTGAAGGCCTATCAGGAAGCCACCGGGGCCAAACCGGCTGCGGTCACCTACGCCTATCCGGATCGAAGTTCGGGGAATCCCTATTTCGCGAACGATCCCATCACTATTGAATGGACGGATGGCACCACCCTGCTCAACAAGAGTTCGATCCAGCTCTCGGTCAATGACACGCCGGTGACGGGCACTCAGACTACGGCAGGCGCGGTGACCAAACTGCAGTACAGCCCTCCTGCGCCGGGCTGGGCATCCGGTTCCAACAACAAAGTCACGTTGGTTT
>QHPW01000237.1 GCA_003219675.1 Verrucomicrobiota bacterium | reverse complement strand
CGCCGAATTGATTGAAGGACGGCGCCGTGACGTTGGGGTAAAGCCCTTTGGCTTTGAGCTGATTCAATACGATGCCGGTTCGCTGCGGCATGTAGTTGTTTATGATTCGATTGATTTCCGCCATCCATTCGGCGTTGCGCGTCAACGGCGGCTCGCGTTGGGCGTCGCCCCATCGGGCAGACTCGCCGACCACCGCCCGGTCGATTTCGGCCTTCCGTTTCATGAACCGGGCGATGGCGGCCTGAGGGGTCAGCGCGCCGCCGTTGAAGAAGTGCTTCTGAATGCGGTCGGCGCAGCGCAAGTTGAATTCCGCATTCGCCCAGAGCTGTTGAAAGACATATTGCGGATTGCTCTTGAGCAGGCCGCCGCCATTGACCGGGTCCCCCGCCGGATTAGGACCGGTGCGATCCTGATTGACGTCCAGCAGGGTGTGTTCGGAGTCGTGGGCGACGAACCGGAAACCACTCAGGCCGTTGGTGTGGCGGAACCCGAACCAGTTGTTGGGCGACGTATTCCCGATGAAATTTGAGATCGGAGCGTCCAGGTTGCCGCCGTAGAAAATCACCAGCATGTAATCGATGAGATTATCCACGTCGAGCAACACCTCGTAGGCCGGATTGCGCGTGCCATCGGGATTGTTCCCCTGCGCTTTTTGATACGCGGCGGCCGTGGCGAAGCCGCTGCTCGCCATCTGCCAAAGCCGCGTCCAGGCGTCCAGCGTGCCGTCGGTTGCATAAATGCTGTAGCCGTTGTCAGGAGCGACCTTGATCACGTCATATTGGTCTTTGGTGCCGCCAAAATAAGAGGCGGCGAACGAGGCTTCCGGGCGCTCGTCGGTGTTGAACAGGCCCCAATACTGGCCGTTGATGTAAAGATGGAAATAGTCGCCACGCTCGCCGGCCTGGCCCATGTCCAGTTGGGTGTCGCGTGAAAACACGTCGCGAATGAAAACGCCGCGCGCATCGCCTCCAAAACTCCATGAGTAATTCTGGAACGTGCGCAAATCATAACCGTCGAAAGAACTCACCCCGTTCTGGCTCGCGAACACAGGATAGTTCAGCTTGGAAGTGCCGTATTGCTGCCTGAAAAAGAAGCGGAAGGCGTGTTTGGGATTGCCCGTGCTGCGGCTGTAGCCGCCACGGATGCGGATGCCGGCGTTGATGTGAAAACCCTTCGTGCCGTCGGGGTAAATCAGTTCGATCGATCCGGGCCGTTCCCACGCGATGCTGTCTCCGCTTGGGTTCGCGTAAATGCCGATCCCCGGATCGAACAGATCATTGAGATCCATGACCAGCGAGTAGGACGGAATTGTTTTCAAGTCGTTGACGATCGTCCCGCTGTACGCCGGGCTGTCCACCACATTCGGATCCATGCCGTAATCGACGACGTTTGCGCCCCAACTGCCCGGCCAGCCTGGCGGGGGTGAGCCATCCGGAGACTGGCGAATCACGTCGTTCAAAAAAATGTAGGTCTGTGTGTCAACCCCCGACGGTTCGAAGCCGTCCTGGAACCCGGCGGCGCGAATGACCGCGGTGCTGTTGATCGGAATCGGGCCGGTGTAAGGGGTGCCGTTCGACAGCGACGGCATCGAGCCATCCGTCGTGTAGATGATGGTGGCATTGTCCGTAGCGGTCGTGATCGAGAGATTGAACGCGGCACTGTAGAAGCCTCGGTCATGGTCGAACTTCGTGTCGGCGACAAAAGCAAAAAATCCGCTGCCGTTGGGCGATCCAGGCGTCGGCGTGGCGAAATAGTGGTTCGTGAGGGCGGCGACTTTGTATTCCACCAACTCCGGCAGAATCAGAAAATCGGTGTCGCTGCCGCTTTGGTTGAGCCCTTGAATGGCCAACACGTTGTTCCCGGCCCGCAGCGCGTTCAAATGATCGGAAATGTTGATCTCCTCGAAGAGCAGCGCCTGATAATTCGGATGCGAGGCCGTCGCGGCGGAGTTCCATTGCGGCGTGCCAGGCGCATTGCGGCGCGCGACCTCCATCCCGTTCAGATACGCGACAAACCCGTCGTCGTACCTCATCCGCAGAGTGAGCGATTCCAGGGTCGCAGGATCAGCCGCGTTGAAGGGAACGCGGATGTACGCCGAGGCGTTCAGGCCGTTCATCTGTCCCTGCACGTCGGTATTGATGAAAGGCCGGTAGCTCGTCGCCCCGCCGCCGCCCGACACCACCGGCGCCTTCACCGCCAGACCGCCGTTGGCTGTATCGCCCACGAGCCGGAAGTTTGTCGGGTTCCACAGCGTGTAGCTCCCCTGGGCTGCGTAGAGCTCCACTTCCGATCCACCGCCGCATTCGTAGAACACGAGGCGCAGTGAGTAATCGCCGGCCGCCGGAAAATTGAACGTCTGCAACGTGTCGCCTGGCCCGCGCGGGTTCGGATACGACATGCTGAAGCTGCCAAGGGCCAGGCTGAAGCCATCGTCGCTGTTGACGCCGAACGTCCAGTTGCCCGCCGCCGGAATGGTGATGGTCGCGGTCGCCTCGATCACGAAATTGTTCATGTCCACGCCGATGCTGAAGCCGGGGAACGTCCGGTCGTTCGCGTAATTCGCCGACCCGCTGGTGTTGAGGTAATTGATCACCGGCGCGTTTTCCGCATAGACGGCGCTTTGCTGCGCCGGGTCGCTGATGACGCCTTCGGCGGTGGTCAGGTCGCATACGCCGACGTTCGCCACGTAGTTGTAAACCGCGAAGCCTGCCACGGCCGTTTCATAACCCACGCCGGTCGCGCCGCTGATCCAACCGGAATCGTTGAAGCTCGTCTGCGTCCAGGTCGAGCCGAGCGTGCCGCTGGTCGGAATCAAAATCTGCGCCGAAGCGCCGGTGCTGACCAGGGTGTTGGTGGTGACATCCTGACCGACCCCGTATGAGATGTCGGGAAACTGCTGCGGAAACATCGGCGCAAATTCCGTCGCGACCGTGCCATCGGGCTTCAGCAGCGCGAGATATTCGCCACTTGCTTTCAAACCGAAATCCGCATGCAACGGCTGCCCCAACACCACGCGGTTGGTCCCTGACGCGAAGATGACCATGAAGCCTTTCGCGGTCAGGTTGGTGGCGGGGAAAAACCACCGGGCTTGATGCGTCGGGTCATCGGTGAGCGACCATCCGTTCAGATTCACCGTGGTCGCGCTGGTGTTGTAAAACTCGATCCAGTCGGGGAACTGTCCCTTCTCATCGGCAAACACAGTCTTGTTATCGGCCATGAATTCGCTGAGGATAACCTGCCCGGTGGCCGAAGGGGCCAGCACCGCCAGACAACACATCCAGAGATGCAGACGAAGCGCTGATTTCATCGGTGCGACTTAGAGCAAATTACAAGCCATCTGGCGGCGAAGGGAACGCGCAAAAAGCAAAGGCCACAAAGCCATTACGCGGCAAACGGCGTTGTGCCGCGAAGAACGCCGACAAACCAGTGAGGAGGGTGAATGCATCGCGCTTTGATAGCGGGGAGGGCCTGGTTTGCCAAAGGAATTTCAGGTCCGTCATGGCGACGCATCCGCGCACCGCCCCTCCGTAGCGCCGACTTCCAAGTCGGCTGTATCGCGGATTTCCAAATCCGCTAACCGGGAATAGTCAAGTGGGGTTGGAGTTCTGTTGCGTTGCCGATTTGGAAATCGGCGATACGGCAGGTTTGTAAACCTGCTACGGGGGCAGTGTGCGGATGCGTCCTCCCTCATGGAGGCTACGAAATATTTCCTGCCCTTTCGACGGCTCGAATTTCATAATGCGCACATGCGGATCATCGGCGGGACCGCCGGCGGACGGCTGCTCAAAGTGCCGAAAGGGCTTGACGTGCGACCCACTCCCGACCTCGTCCGCCAGGCCGTGTTCAACAGCCTGGGGGCGCGTGTGGAAGGCGCGCGCGTGCTGGAGTTGTTCGCCGGCACCGGGGCGCTCAGCCTCGAATGTCTGAGCCGCGGAGCTGTGCGCGCGGTCTGCGTCGAGAAATCCAATCGACACGCCGGCTTTCTGCGGCGGAACCTCGCGACGACACAGCTTGATGCGGCGCGCGTCGAAGTTCGGGTTCAGAACGCCTTCACCGCGCTGGCGCAATTGACCGACGGCGGTCAACGGTTCGATTTAATTCTCGCCGACCCGCCCTACGGCGAAAAAAACGTCGGACGCCGCTCCACTTCATTCGCTCAACAATTGCTCGATAACCCGCATCTCTCGTCGCTGCTGGCGTCGGACGGCATGTTCATCCTCGGCCACACCAAACGTGACGCGCTGGACCTGCCTGACTGTTGGAAACAAGTGAAAATGCTCAGGCACGGCGACACCATGATGCGGTTTCTCCGCAAGCTGGCGGGATAATGGAGTCATGGGAGCGGTGGAGTAATGAAGCTGAATGCTGCGCCTCTCCAGTTCTCCATCACTCCAATACTCCGTTCTTCCCGATTATCCATGTTCATCCGCGTCCATCCGTGGTTCAATAGTGCCGTATGAATCACGGCCATCGCTTCGCCGGCATCCTCGCTTCTGTTCTTGCACTTGCGCCGCCCTCGGCTTCGGCCCAGGACCCTGCCACCTCTTCCGGCGCCGCTCGCGCCAGGCAAGTGCAGGCGCTGGTGGACGGCGCCGTCCACCAGACACTCGCGAAATTCGCCGACAAACAGCTCGAGCCCGGCCAACTCGCGATCACGCTCGTGGACCTGCGCGACCGGGAGCATCCGGTTCGCGCGAGCTACCGCGGTGACGCGCAGATTTATCCAGCGAGCGTCGTGAAGCTGTTTTACCTCGTTGCCGTTCATCGCTGGCTGGAGGACGGCAAACTCCAGGACACCGGCGAACTGCGCCGCGCGATGCGCGACATGATCGTTCAGTCCTACAACGAGGCGACGCATTACATCGTGGACCTCTTGACCGGCACGACCAGCGGACCGGAGCTGTCGCCGTCCGAGTTGAAGAAATGGACGAAGAAACGCGACGCGGTGAACCGCTACTTCGCCTCGCTCGGTTACACGAATATCAACGTGAATAAGAAACCGTGGTGCGAAGGTCCCTACGGACGCGAAACGCAGGCCAGCAAAGCGTTCAAGCCAGGCCGCAACCTGCTCACCACCGACGCCACCGCGAGGCTCCTGTCCGAAATCGTCAGCGGCAAAGCCGTGTCGGCCAAACGCAGCGCCGAGATGATGGAACTGTTGAACCGCGATCCGTTCGGCAAAAGCAACGATCCCGACGACCAGGCGCACGGTTTCACCGGTCCGGCGCTGCCGCCTGGCGCGAAACTCTGGTCCAAGGCCGGCTGGACCAGCGAAACACGTCACGACGCCGCTTGCATCGAACTGCCCAATGGCGCGAAGTTTGTGCTCGTCACTTTCACCACCGACCATGCCAACGAGCGGGAGATCATTCCGTCATTGGCGCGGGTCATCATGGAAGGGATGAGTGCAGGCAGATAAATCGCACCGTGAAATTACTTAATCCGTTCGCGATGC
>QHPW01000236.1 GCA_003219675.1 Verrucomicrobiota bacterium | reverse complement strand
CGGCGCACATGGCCATTTACGTCGGCGGCGTGCTGGGGGGTCTGTCGTGCGGATGGCTGGTCTTGAAGACAACGTTCTTCGGTTCGGCGGAAGAACGGGCGGGGAGCGTCCGTTGCTGGGGCTTTCGCGGGCCACTCGGGGCGTGGGTGGTGATTTGGGGTTCATTCGCGATGCTGATCTCCGCGCCGTTCGACAACTGGTGGCACAAGGCTTACGGCCTGGACGTGCAAATCATCAGTCCGCCGCATTCGGTGCTGGCCGCGGGGATGTATGGGGTGGCGCTGGGCGCAATGCTGCTGGTGTTGCGTCATCAGAACATTACGCACAAAGAACCGCCGCCGGGACGAGGAATGCTGGCCTACGTCGCAGGCGTGTTGATCGCTCTGGTCGCCACGATGGTGATTGAATACAGCTTTCCGAATCACCAGCACACCGGGCGTTTCTACAAAATCTCCTGCGGCATTTATCCATTGATTCTGGTGGGTATCGCCCGCGCGACGAAGCTTCGTTGGGCCTCGACCGCCATCGCGCTGGCCTATATGAGCGTCATCGCGATTTACAATCCGGTTGACCACATGGTGCCGCTGCCGTTTCCGCTGTTGCTCGTCCTGCCTGCCATCGCGCTTGATTTGTTGCGCAATTGGACCGGCGTCCGACGCGGCTGGAAACATCACTGGTCGCTCGCGCTGTTGTCAGGGTGCTTGTTCTTCGCGATTTTTCTGCCTGTTCAATGGAAATTCTCGAAATTCCTCATCAGTCCCGCGGCGGATAACTGGTTCTTCGTCGGGAACAAGTGGGAATATGGGGCCAGAGTCGGAGAGTGGTGCCACGAATTCTGGGACGTGACAAACCCGAAATGGAACCCGCCCGCCACCGCCGCCAGCCTTGGCTGGGCACTGTTGCTGGCGATGGGTTCCTCGCGAATCGGCCTGGCCCTGGGCAACTGGATGGCAAAGGTGAAACGATGAGCAAACGGTTTTTAATTGTGTTGGCGCTGGCGCTTTGTCCACTGGCCGCGTTCGCGCACATCGGCAGCCCAAACGTCTTCTACCAAGGTTATGCCGGACCGTATCCGGTGCGCGTCACCGTTCGACCACCCCCGGTGATACCCGGCCGCGCCGAAATAAGCGTGCGCGTCGAAAGCCCCGCGGTGAGAAAAGTCGCCGCTCTGCCGGTGGTTTGGAACGCCGGGAGAAAGGGCGCGCCGCCTCATGATGAAGCCAGGCTCGTCCGCGGCGAAACGAACCTCTACAGCGCCGAGCTGTGGCTCATGGTTCCCGCAGCACACAGCGTTTATGTGGATGTCGCTGGCGACCTTGGCACAGGCACGGCAATTGTACCGGTGAATGCGATCGCCACGCGGCGCCTGGGAATGGATCCCATCCTCGGCGCGGTGCTCGCGCTGTTGGGCGCATTCCTCTTTTTTTTACTGCTGACGATTGTCCAGGCGGCAGTGGGTGAGAGTGTTTTGCCGCCCGGCGCAACGCCCGTCATCAATGAGCGTCGCCACGCCGCCCTCATAACCGCGTTAACGGCCGTTTTACTGCTGGTGTTGATTTGGGGCGGGAGGAAATGGTGGGAAGCCGAGGATGCGAACTTCCGCAACAACCGGCTTTATCACCCCGCCTTCATGAAAGCGGAGGCTCGCGCAGAAGGCGGGCAGCGCATCCTGCGCTTGACCAGGCAGGACATGCGCAATGCCTACCCGATCGTGCCCGACCACGGCAAGGTGATGCACCTCTTCCTGGTGCGTGAACCGGGTCTGGATGCCTTCGCCCACCTGCATCCGGTGAAGCTGAGCAAGGAAGTTTTTGAAGTGCCGTTGCCACAGTTGCCCGCCGGCAAATATCGGGCTTACGCCGACGTCACTTACGAAAGCGGCTACGCCGACACGCTCACGGCGGAAGTGGAATTGCCGGACCCGACGACGAACACCAACGCTGTTGAAGGACGTCTTGCGCCCGATCCCGACGACTCCTGGCAGGTCGGTCCCGCGTTCAAGGCAGGAACGGTCGCGGCAGGCGGCGAGGAAACCACCGCGCTCACCCACGGCTACACGATGACGTGGCGGGGCAGCTTGAGATCGAGAACGAAATCGGACTTGCGTTTTGTCGTGCGCGACGCCGCGGGTGAACCGGCCAGACTCGAGCCTTATATGGGCATGCTCGCGCACGCCGCCGTTCGTCGCGTGGACGGCGCCGTTTTCGCGCACATTCATCCGGCGGGAACGATTTCGATGGCGTCGCAACAGCTTTTTGCGTTGCGCGCCGAAGGCAAGGCGCCGGTGAATATCAGCCAACAGGCTGACGAGCCGGTTTGCAAACTGCCGAGCGTGGCGGAGAGTGAGGCCGTGTGGCTCAAGCGAAGCGCCGGCGCAGCGGAAAACGACGTTTCATTCCCGTACGAATTTCCCCAACCCGGCCTCTACCGCATCTGGGTGCAGGTGAGGATCAACGGCCAGGTGCTGACCGGCGCGTTCGACGCACTGATCACGGCGTCCTGAACAGGAACGATTAAGGAATGCGGAGCGCAGCCGCCTCGGCTGCTGTTCGGTGCGCCCCGCGCCGAACTCTACACCACCAGGACGAACTATCCGGCAGGGCGCGCCCCGACGGAATGCCAAGGGCGAGGGCGCCGTTGGCAGCGCCCGAGGCGGGTGCGCTCCCAGATTCCAATTGTATCGTTCCGGCTGAGTTAAGCGAGTCGACCAGGAGGAAAACGGCCGGGCGAGCAGCGGATCTCGACCCCGCTTGGTTTCGCTTGCGGAATTGGCGGGGTCGGCGAGGATACTGCCGTGGGCCGGACGCACAGTTAAGATTGAGAAAGCATTCACCACCACCGGAAACATGGGAATCGGTTTATGGGCTCAGATCGGTTACAACATCAGCGATACGAGCTGAAGTATCGCGTCAACGAGGAAAAGGCGCTGCGCATCCGGGATTTTGTCCGGTGCCACCTGGAAATCGACGAATACAGCGCCCTTGAGCCAGCCCTGTCGTATCCCACGCTCAGCCTTTACCTGGACTCGGTCGGCCTGGACACTTACTGGCACACCATCAACGGCAATCGGAACCGGTTCAAACTTCGGCTGCGCTATTACGACGACCAACCCGACACGCCGGTCTTCTTCGAGATCAAACGGCGCGAGAACAACGTCATTTTGAAGGAACGCGGCGGGGTGCGCAAAAACGCCGTGCGCTGGCTGCTGGCCGGCCACATGCCCGAGCGCAAGCACCTGCTGAATCCGAACGACAACCAAGCTCTGGTCGCCGTCCAGCGCTTTTGCCATTTGTTATTGCAACTGAACGCCAGGCCCAGGATGCACGTCGCCTACCTGCGCGAGGCGTACCAAAGCCCGAATGACAACAACGTCCGCCTCACCATCGACCGCCAGGTGGAGAGCGAGCCGAATCCGACGACGCGCCTTATTGCCAGGAGCCCGCGGCCGCACCTTGTCTTCGGCAAGACCGTGATTCTGGAGCTGAAATTCACCGCGCGCTACCCGAAATGGTTTCGCGACCTGGTGGAAACGTTCGATTGCATGCAGATGGGCGCCGCCAAGTTCGCGGAAGGGATTTTCACGAAAGGCGAAGACTGGGTCCATCGGGGATGCTCGACTCACCCGCCGGAAAATGTTTTGGAGGAATTCCTGACCGCGGAAAAATATCCGGGACTATTTGAGGCTGCGGAAGCGCTGAGGGTTTGACCGGTGACGACCCCGACCTCCCTCTTCGTGCAGGTTCGCACGTTTTTGTTTTCCAGAGTCCGCAGAGCGGTGAGTCGGATGAAAGCCTGGCACACTTTCCAGCGCGCGATGGCCCAGGTGCGCGATGGTTTGCAGCAATCAGAGGTTTTGGCACTCCTCGGAGCGCCAGACGTTGTTTATGATAGAGACGCAGAAGCGGGGATTGATTTTTCTTGGGGGTATCACGAACGGTTGCCGAACCATCGCGACTTTTCAGTTCTAACAACTTGTCGGCACTTCCTGCAGCACCTCGACGCAATGCGGAATCGCGCCGACGACAAAACCGAGACATTCCACCGCGCCGCTCGGTTTGCCCGGCAGACAGATCACCAGCGTCTTGTCCACGACCGCGGCGAGATTGCGCGAGAGGATGGCGTTCTTTGTGATTTTCATCGATTCCAACCGCATGGCTTCGCCGAACCCCGGCAGTTCGCGCACGGCAATTTCACGAACCGCTTCGGGCGTGACGTCACGCAAGGCCACTCCTGTGCCGCCGGTGGTCAGAATGAGTTGACTGCCCTTTGCGATTTGCTCGCGGATGGCCCGTTGAATGTCGCGCTTCTCGTCCGGCACCAGCGCTTCGGCAAAAACCTTCCATCCGTAACCTTCCGCCGCCTTTTTGAGCGCCGGACCGCCAAGATCGTCGTAAAGACCTTTCGATGCCCGGTCTGAAATCGTGATGATGCCGACTTGGATTTGCATATCATTCACTCGTTGAACCGTTGAATCGGAACCTCGGCGGAAGCCAGGCCGTTTTAACGTTTCAACGTTTCAAGGTTTCAAGGTTTCAACGTTTTAACGCTTCACCGCATCGGCTTCAATGTTTGGTCTTGGACACGAGTTTAATGTCCGTAATCCACATCTTTTTATCGGTGGCCTTGCACATATCGTAAATCGTCAGCGCGGCGACACTCACCGCGGTTAATGCTTCCATTTCCACGCCGGTTTGGGCCGCGATTTTGGCCGACGCGGTGATGATGATTCTGTCGCGGCTGTTGGGAATCTCAAAATTCACTTCGCAATGGGTGATCGGGAGCGGATGGCAAAGCGGAATCAATTCACCGCATCTCTTCGCCGCTTGAATTCCCGCCACCCGCGCCGTGGCCAGCACGTTCCCCTTGGCGATGGTTTGCGATTCGATCAATTTGAGGGTCTCCTTTTGCAGCCGGATTTCGCCGCGAGCGACCGCTTCGCGCCGTTGCACCGGCTTCGCCGAGACATCCACCATGCGCGCTTCGCCATGCGCGCCAATATGCGTCAGTCGTTTCATCAGGCGTTGTTCGTGCCACAAAAAAGCACAAAAGTCACAAAATAGAAATGCGAATCGAGCCTGCCTTTTTGTGCTCTTTGCGCCTTTTCGCGGCAAAAGAATTCAAATCGACTTCTTCCACTCCTCAATCGCCGCGCGCATCTGATCGGCGCCCTTTAATCGCGGCTTCACAAACTTCGGAGTAAACCAGGGAAACGTGCCCAGCAAATCGGTCGTGACCAGAATCTGCCCGTCACAGTCCGGTCCGGAGCCAATACCAATGGTTGGAGCTGGAATTTTTTGTGTCAGCTCCTTCGCCACCGATGGGGCGACGAGTTCCAGCACGATCGCAAACGCCCCGGCCTCGGCCAGCGCCTGCGCATCAGCGAGCAACGATTCGCGCTCGGACTCGATCTTGCCTTTGACATGGTAACCGCCCTCTTCTCGCACGCTCTGCGGCAACATGCCCAGGTGGCCGAAAAAAGGAATGCCGGCCGCGATGATAGAGCGCACCTGCTCAAGGATTTTACGCCCACCCTCGGCCTTCACCGCTTCAGCTCCCGCGGCAACCAGTCGCTTCGAATTGGCGACGGCATCCTTGACGGTCCGGTAACTGTGATACGGCAGGTCTGCGGCCACCAGCGCGCGCGGCTTTGCGCGGGCAGCGGCGCGGACGTGATGCTCCATTTCAGCCATGCTGACATGCGTCGTGTCCGGATAACCGAGCACGACCATCCCCAGCGAATCGCCGACGAGGATAAGCGGGATTCCGATCTCATCCAGCAGCCTGGCCATCGGATAGTCGTAGGCCGTCAGCGCGGGGATCCTCTGACCCTTCATCCCCCGAATCATTTCGGCGGTTACTTTTGTCGCGCTCATGTTTCAAACCTTCATGCCGGAAGGGCAATGCCACAAGTGGAAATCATCCTGCTCTTCAAGTCTGTAGCTGAGGTAAGGAGGCTCTGTTGACGCCGTGGTGGGGCAGTGTCTTAATTTGGTGGCGGCGGGTGCTGCGGCACCGCCGTGCGCCGCGGCAGCGGCGCACCCACCTTAAGCAGATCAGGACACTACCCCTTGGTGGCACTATTTGAGCCTCCTTACGTCGGCTGCTACAATTTGTGAAATTTTGTTTGCGCGGGCGCGAACGGGAATTAGGCTGGGCGGCATTAACCCTTTTCAACATGGAAACACACATCACACAGACAATCAGACCCACGCGCCGGGATTTCTTGCAAAGAGCAGGACTCGGGCTCGGCGCGCTCGGATTCGCAGCCCAGGCTGTCTTGGCTGCGGAGAAATCGTCCGCTTCATTCGCCACGCCTTCAAAGATTCGGCTCGGTACTGTCACTTACAATCTCGCCAAAGACTGGGACCTCGCCACCATCATCAAGAATTGCCAGGAGGCGAGATTCGACGGAGTCGAGTTGCGCACCACCCATGCCCACGGCGTCGAAGTCACCTTGAGCAAGGCGCAGCGCGAGGAGGTGAAGAAGCGCTTCGGGGACTCAAACGTCGAGTTGATGGGATTGGGCAGCGCGTTCGATTACCACACGCCGGACCAGACCAAACTGCGCAAGGACATCGAGGCGACCAAGGAATACATCGTTCTGGGGCACGATGTCGGCGCGCCCGGCGTCAAAGTCCGGCCCAACGGACTGCCCAAAGAAGTGTCGAAGGAAAAGACGCTGGAGCAAATCGGCAAATCACTGCGCGAGCTGGGCGAGTTCGGCGATGGTTACGGCGTGCAAATCCGGCTTGAAGTCCACGGCCCGGAGACGTCCTTGCTGCCGAACATCAAAACCATCATGGACGCGGCCAACCATCGGAACGTAGGCGTCTGCTGGAACTCGAACCAGACCGACCTCGCCGGCGACGGCTTCGATCGCAATTTCAATCTGGTGAAGGACAAAATCTTCACCGTCCACATGCGCGACCTGTATCTGGATGAATATCCGTTCCGCAAACTGCTCACGCGCCTGAATGAGATCGGTTTCACCGGCTTTTGCCTGGCCGAAATTCCCGAGAGCAACGACCCGGTGCGCGTCATGAAATACTTTCGCGGGCTGTTCCTGGCGTATCAGAACCTGTTGTGACGTTTGCACCGCGAATGGACACGAATGAACATGAATATTTAGACACGGATTTCACGAATTGCCGCGAATCACCCGGAGTTCGATTCCATTCTTGAAACGCCCGCGAGGCTTCGTAGCAGCCGACGTGAGGACCCATGAAGCAATTCCACACCAAAGGGCGTAAAAATTGCGGGAAACTGTGCGTGCTTCCCCCTCTCCTGGGGGAGAGGGCCGGGCCTTCGCCCGCCGTAGCAATTCTGCTGAAGATGACCGGATTGGCTTCGGCCCGCGAAGGCGGGGTGAGGGCGAGCGTTTCCTCCAATCCCGTTTTCAGAGTAGGAGGCGCCAGGGCAGCCGGGGAGGCGCGTCCTCCCAGCAGTTTTCTAACAACAATTGGACCTGTCCTTGTGCGTTTGGTAAAACTCCTTCCCATGAGAAATCACCGGTGCGCTGTTCTTTCAGTCCTTTACCTCTTTCTGGCGACAGCGACGCTTCCAGCCGCGGATACCGCCAAAACCGACGCGCGCAAACTCAACGTCTTGTTCATCGCCGTGGATGACCTGAACAATCACCTCGGATGTTACGGCAATCGGATCGTGAAATCGCAAAACGTGGACCGGCTCGCTCGTCGTGGCGTGCGATTCGATCGCGCCTACTGCCAGTTCCCGTTGTGCAGTCCGAGCCGTGTTTCGTTGCTCACCGGCTTGCGGCCCGACACCACGCGGATATTAGATCTGCAAACCGATTTTCGCAAAACGACCATGCCCGATGTCGTCACGATGCCGCAGTTGTTCCGACAAAATCACTATTTCGTCGCCCGAGTTGGCAAGCTCTACCACTACGGCGTGCCGGGTCAGATCGGCACCAGCGGCCTCGACGATCCTCTATCGTGGGACCAGGTGATTAATCCGCGCGGGCGCGACAGGGACGAAGAGGACAAGGTCACCAACCTGAATCCAAAGAATCGCGGCCTCGGCGCTTCGCTGGCCTGGTATGAGTCGCCGGGCAACGACGACGAATTCACCGATGCCAGGGTTGCAGCGGAGACGATTCGCCTTTTGGAGGAACACAAGGACAAGCCGTTCTTCATCGGGTGCGGCTTTTATCGCCCGCACGTGCCGTGGATTGTGCCGAAGAAGTATTTTGACTTGTATCCGCTCGAAAACATTTCCATGCCAAAAGGCCCGCCAAATGATCGCGATGACATCCCTCCGGCCGCTCCCTGGGTAAAGCCGCCGAACTACGGCCTGAACGAGGAGGATTGTCGCCGCGCGATTCGCGCCTATTACGCATCGATCAGTTACATGGACGCGCAACTCGGCAAGGTGCTCGACGCGCTCGACCGACTCAAGCTTTGGGACAACACCATCGTGATCCTCTGGGGCGACCACGGCTGGCACCTCGGCGAACATGGCTTGTGGCAGAAGATGAGTTTGTTCGAGGAATCGGCACGCGTGCCGTTGATTGTCGCCGCGCCTGGACAGAAAGCGAATGGCAAAGGATGCGAGCGCGTTGTTGAGTCGCTCGATATTTATCCGACAATCACTGACTTTTGCGGTTTGGTCCCGCCGCAAAATCCGGCCGGCGCGAGTCTGCGACCGTTGCTTGATCATCCGAGGCTTCGCTGGGATCCAACGAAGGCAGTTTCATGGGCCGCAGCGTGCGCACGGAGCGCTGGCGCTACACCGAATGGGACGATGGCAAGAAAGGCGTCGAGCTTTACGACCACGAGAAGGACCCGCGCGAATTCACCAATCTTGCGAACGACCCGAAATATGCGAAGTTCGTGGCCGAGATGAAACGGGTACTTCAGCAGGGGCGAGGCGAACCGTGGCCGGCGGCCGGGAAGAAACTTGAGAAATGAAAAAAACGCTCGCCCTCACCCCGGCCCTCTCCCCCAGGGGAGATTTTCCCGAAAAATCTTCGCCCATTGAACCTCTGAATCGTAGCAGCCGACGTGAGGAGGCTCTCGCTATTTCGGATTTCGGATTTCGGATTTCGGATTTCAGACTGAGCCTCCTCACGTCGGCTGCTACGAGGTTCATGGGGAGGGGATTCACTTTCCA
>QHPW01000239.1 GCA_003219675.1 Verrucomicrobiota bacterium | reverse complement strand
ACCTTGTCCACATACGGATCGGTTTTCATCGTCTCCTTGAACTTCCGCTCCTCGTCGGGATACATGAACAATTCGAACTCATTCCAGGTCACTTCGCATTGGCCCATCCAGAACGCGGAAATCTTCACCCGGTGCTGCGGGCTTTCGTCGGGTTTGCGCCCGGATTCACGGTCCGGACTGCCCATGAGAAATTCCCCGCTTCGGATCGGCACCATGGCATAATTGACCGGCGACCCGGGAATGTCGTTGGTGTACGATTTCATCTGCGATTCGCTGGTCACCTCCAGGCGCGACATGATCAGCTTGTGAATGTTCGCCACCACTTCCGTTTCGTCCGCGGCGGGAGCGGCCTCCAGTTTGCGGGCGATCAGCGGCGGCATTCCTTCGGGCCACTGGGCGCCCTGCTCGATCCAGCGACGCAGCAGTTCGGTTTCTTCCTTCTTCAACGGGTCGCCTTTGGGTGGCATGTGCTTGTCGTCGTCCGTCGGCAAAGTCGTGCTGGTGTAAAGCGGGCTCTGGTCGGGTTTGCCGGGAACCAGCGCCGTACCGCTGTCGCCCCCTTTCAAAGCGCCCGCCCGGGTGTCGAGCCGGAGGGCGCCCTTGGGCTTTTCCGGTCCATGGCAACGAACGCAGTTGAATTCGAGGACAGGCTTGATCTGCTGTTCAAAATCGACTTTATCGGCCGCCTGCAACATTGAAACCCCATGAGCCAAGAGAAGGGTCACGGTGAAGGTAAAGTGTGGTTTCATTGGTTATTTGGTGTTGCGAGCACTACTGTTGACGTTGCCGCTTTTCTTGTCAACCTGTTGACGCATCATGGCGTCAAGAAAATTCAAACCGCGCAACGCACTGCTGATCGCAGTTGGCTTGGTTTTGACGGTGCTGATCCTTTGTGGAACGATTCGGTTGAACCGTCCGCTTCCACCCGAGGCTCTGCCGAATCCCAATGGTTATGATGATTTCATCAAGGCGACCAAGTACATCGTTGGTGATCCTCTGAGAGTGAACACAGAGAAAACGGAGGAATTGGTCGCCTTTGTCGTCCAAAACCGCGAAGCCACCCGGTTAGCCCGGACAGGGTTGAGTCGACGATGCTGCGTCCCGAATGGATACTATGGGCCTACCGCGGTTTTTTCACCGCAACGCCTAATGGATTTGAAACACCTTTGCTGGGTCCTGGCAGCGGAGGGTAAGTTGGCAGAAAAGGAAGCACACATTGACGATGTTATCCAAACCTATCTGGAAATAATCCGGTATGGGGAAGAAATCGGCCGAGGTGGCCTGATGATCGACAAGCTGGTCGGGGTAGCTTGCGAACATGTTGGTATCCTTGCATTACATCGAAACCTTTCCCAGCTCAGGCCGTCACAATGTCGGGAAATCATTCATGCTCTTGAGGAGATTGATCAGCGCCGTGAGCCGATTGAGACAGTCTGGCCGCGCGAGGCAGCTTTTGAGAGAGCGCTGATCACAAACTGGAAGGAGCGCCTTTCGCTTTGGAAAGGAAAACTGACCAGCCTTTTCGGTGAGAATCGAACAAAGAAACAACGCTTTCTTTTCACCCGCCACTTGAAAGCCTATGAGGCGAAAACCCGGCTGTTGTTTACCGAGGCGGCCGTTCGCTCTTACCATTTGGAAAACGCGACGCTGCCAAAGAACCTGGGAGAGTTAGTCCCGAAATATTTAAAATCCCTTCCACAAGATCCTTTCTGCACCAAAACCATGATTTATCGAATTCAATCGGAAGGCTTCCAGCTTTACAGCGTCGGGCCAGATGGGGTTGATGACGATGGGAAACCGCTTAAGGACTCGATCGGAAGTGACATTCCTACGGGCGATCTTTTTATCGATTCGCCAAGTTTCATCACCTTCGGTTCATTTCTGTAACTGGCAGTGACAAACAACCAATGTGCCTTTTATGCCGTAATCAAAGGAAACAGTTATGTCCAATTACCTCATTGCTCAGATCAACGAAATCACGCCGACGCAGTGCCCCTGCGGTTTCGCGCGCCGCGCTTTCGTGGATTCGAAAGATGCTGTCGCCAGCCTTCATGTCGTGGACATTCAGAAAGACGCCCAAACGCATTATCACAAGAACATGACCGAGATTTATCTCGTGCTCGAAGGCGAAGGACAGATGGAGCTCGACGGCAACTTGTTTCCGGTGAAGCCGATGACAGCGATCTACATCAAACCAGGCTGCCGCCACCGCGCCATCGGCAAACTGAAAATCATCAACATCCCCATCCCCGCGTTCGACGAACAGGACGAATGGTTCGATTAGGCGTTACAGCGCGGCGCGGCTGGCGCCGCAACCAAAGCAGTGGCACGGGCGTCTCGCCGGTGAGTTTCCGGTTTTGGCGCCACGGCTCTTGCTGGAACACACGTGCCAGAGGCCCGCGTCACTACGTCTGCCGCAAACTTCGCGCATTGAATGCCAGAACCGTAGCAGCCGACGTGAGGAGGGTCCGATCAATTTCGGATTTCAGATTTCAAATTTCGGATTTTGAAAAACGAGCCTCTTCACGTCGGCTGCTACGCGGTTCAGGGGAAGTGAACACCTCCAAAATCCGGACGCGAATCGAAGCCATGAACCGGTCGGAATCCCCCTCAACCGCCCTCCGGGCACCTTCTCTCCCACTGGGGGAGAAGGACGCGATGAGCGGGGGTACGGTTCATGAGTAGCTCCGACGCCATTTCAAGCGCGCATCAGGACGATGGACGGTGGGGCGAGACTCCGTCGAGCCCTGATTGCAAAACTTTGCTTCACCTGACGCAAAGTTTTGTAGGCTGTCGACGGAGTCTCGCCCCACCCAGGACACAACTCAGGGTTTAATCAGCCGGTAAAATTTGGCCGGCGCGGACGCGACCTCCGTAGCCTGATTATTCTGCGAGGCAACATCGGTCCAGTTGGTGGTCGAAAGATCCGTGTTGGATTGAAGCCGGTAACCGGTCACCAGCGCAGGCCAGGAAACAACCACCGAGGTTCCCGACAGTTGAAGCGCCAGCTTCGGTCCGCCGGGCGCGCCGACCTGGATCAGCCGGAAGAACACGGTGTCCGAGGTCATTTGCAGCGTGACGTTGGTGAGGTTCACCGTGTTGGTGGCCACGTCTGTCCAGTTTAACGAGGAAAGGTTGGTCTTCATTTGCAACTGGTACCCGGTCCCCGTCCACGAAATCTCCAAGGTGTTCCCCGTGCGCACAAGCGTCAACCTGGGACCGCCGCCGGTGGACGCATTCACCGTGATATTCACCGGGTTGGAGGTGCTGGTCCCGCCGCGATCGTCTGTCGCTTGCGCCGTCAGCGAATAATTTCCCGCAACAACGTTCGCCCAGGTGAAACCGAAAGGACTGTTCGTGGCGGTCCCCAAAAGGTTGGTTCCTGCAAAAAAGTCCACCCGCGCAACCGTCCCATCGCCGTCGGCCGCGATCGCCTGGAGGGCGATGGTGGCCGGCTCGGTGAAGGTCGCGCCGTTCGTCGGACCGGTGATGCTCACCGTGGGGAGGGCGTTGGGCGGCAAACCGACACCGCCCTGACCGGTAAGATTGTCCAGGTAACCAATCACGTCACCCGGAAGAAAGACCGAACCCCAAACCGCGAAATAACCCAGGCGATGACTGTCGGCGGCGGGCAACGGAAGGTCCGTCAGCAGCTCGAGGGTGGATCCCAGTTGGATCGGCGTGTTGTTGGCATTTGTTCCCTGAAACACTTTGGCGGTGATGTGCGCGGTTGCGTTGGACAACGCATTCGCATCCGCGGCGGTCGGCGCCGAAAACGCCAGCTGAAGCGTGGCGAAGTTTGTCACCGAATAACTCGCGCCACCCGCGGACGAGGCCGATCCAATGTCTTCGGAGGCCGCCGTTCCGTCGAGGTTGAACAAATGACTGAAGCCCTCGTTGTCGCTGGAATTGGCCGCCGTGAAATCCACCACCGACACTTTGAACGTCGTGGTCAGGAAGACGGGATTCTCGGGAACGACCTGCAAGACGATTGCGTTACTGGAGCCTGTGTTGAACCAGCCCATGACCCCGCCACGGCATTGGCTTGCGTCGTCACCGGGCAGGAAGTCCGAGGTTGCGGTATAAACGCCGCTGGTCGGAACCAGGTCCGAGGCGTACCAGGCGGAACGAAATGCGAAGTCGCCGCTGGTGCCGGTTTGATACGCCTTCAGAACGGAGTTGGTAACCACTTCCAAACTCACCACGGCATCTCCCTGGCTCCCGCTGTCGGCATTGGTGATTTGAACCAGATTGGTGGTCGCGCTGCCGTCATTAACGGTCAAGGCCAGCAAGGAGAAAGATGAACAAAACGCACCCGTCAGAAACAAACCGGGCTTTGAAAGTGCATTCATGGGATGACAGATTTTGCTTCTTTTGGCCCCGGACCAGTTTTCAATCCTTCGTGTTCGATCCGTGGACGCCCGAAGCTAGGGGCGAGGCAGTTCAACGTCAAGTTTTCTGACGCCCGGGTAACCTGATCTGGTTGTAGCGGCGGTCTGTGAGCGCCGCTACCATCCAGGTCTCGAGATCAGGACATTGACCGACCCTCGGACGGTGGGGCGAGACTCCGTCGAGCCCTGATTTCTGTCGTCGGGAGGTCAGGGCTCG
>QHPW01000046.1 GCA_003219675.1 Verrucomicrobiota bacterium | reverse complement strand
TTTGTCGCGTCGATGAGCTGTCGTTCCCATTTCTTGTCGTTGGTAATGGCGCTGCACACGAGAGTCTGGCCGATTTTGTCGATCATCTCGGCTTGTGAGCATTGAACCACGGTGACGTAGGGAAACATGTATTCGGTCTAGGCAATCTTTCGTTCGGGCGCGTCGCAGTGGATGACCCAGGGCCGCAAATAAGCGCAGCGCTCCTTCTCGACTAGGCGCGGGCCGAATTTCGCCGTGGCATCGGTCACGCCCTCTTCTTTCATCTTGTCGAGAATCGAGGCGTGAATCGCCTTGGCCTGGCCGGGCACAGTGAAGGCCGCAAGGGTGGCGGCAGGATCGTCCGGCGGCTTCACGTCCATTGGCCCGAGCCGCTCCGCCAGCGCCTGCGCGATTTCCCGCGTGTGGCGGGAGGCCCAGACGCCGGAACAGTTGATGCAACCGCGACCGCTGTTCAAGTAAACGCTGTCCACCATGAGATCGAGATACTTCTCCCACTGGTCCACCACGTCATCCCCCAGCAGAATCTTGCTGAAACCGGGGCCGTGGACCTGCACGCAGGGGTTGCCGTGATAGCGTTGCACCGTCTCGGTGCTGCCGAAAATCTTCACGCGCTGGCAGCGGCTGACCATTTCCGCGCCCATCTCGCCACCGCCGGGATAAATGCTGATGGCTTCGCGCGGCACGCCTGCCTGAAAAAACGCCGACGCCATGCGATACGGCGTCCAGGGTTCCTGCGGACCGGGCTTGAGCACGAGGCCGACCTGCATCGGGATGACCGGCATCCAGAGCGTGTGCACGCCCGGTGAGTTGGACGGCAGCACCAGTCCAAGCACCGGCGATTGCGCCTGGTAACTCACGATGACGCCGCGCGATTCCATGCCGTAGCCGCGCGTGAGGATTTCGAGGTCGAGTCCGCGCGTGAGGCAGTCAAGGATGCGCTCCATGTTCGAGAGCACGAAATGGTTCTTCGACATGTTGGCCCTGCACATGTGCTCCGGCAGGCCGGTGGAGGCGGATTGCTGGCGGGCGAAATCGGCGGGCGATTGCTCACGGTCGCCCATCGGGAGCGTGGCGTCCTTGTATAACTCACCCGCCTTCTTCATCATGGCGACGAGCTGGCGAATGGGGATCTCTCGGAGCACCTCGCGCGCGCGTTGCGCCTTCTTCATGTCTTTGGCGATCAGGCCCGGATTGGCCTGGCTCACCTGCGCGAGGGTTTCACCGGTGACGGAGTGGACGACCTTGTCCAGTTCGAGGCTGTCGTAAGGCTGCCCCCAGCGGAGGATGGGAATCCTGACCATAATGTTTTTCGAATGCCTTTTGCTGATGCGAATCGACTGCGTTTAGTATGGCGTCACAGAGGAACGTTTACAAGACGGGCCTTTGCTATTTTGCCGGACCCGGTTTTGAGCCACCCTGACGACGAGGGCTACAGTCCGGCAGCGGAGCGGATGAAGCGGGCCA
This sequence comes from Verrucomicrobiota bacterium, assembly GCA_003219675.1. Lineage (GTDB taxonomy): Bacteria > Verrucomicrobiota > Verrucomicrobiia > Limisphaerales > AV2 > AV2. The sequence continues at coordinate 2,286 of QHPW01000046.1, read as the reverse complement.
GGTCGGACTTCTGTTTCTTCAGGTCGGCGAGATTCAGATACACCATGTGACCCGAGGTGTAGTCGTCCAGGGTGATATTCTTCGTCAGGGCCGGATCAATGCCGAGATGGCTGAAGGTATAGTGCGAGGCGAGCCAGGGCGTGGCCATATCGTAGTAGCCGCTGGAGACATGAACTTTCAAAAACGGATTGCGCGTGAGGCTTTCCGCCAGTGTCTCCGCGACGTTGAGGTAACGGTTCTGTTCGCCCCAGTTCCACGGCTGGACGTCTCCGGTGAGAATCTCATACGGCAGATCGCTTTCGTATTTGAGTTTAAACCGCCTCACCGCTCGGGTCATATTCCATGTTGTTGGCCAGGCGATCGCGCACGTAGCCTTTGTAGCGGCTGTCAAACCGCCCGATCACCCGCCCTTCTGTGCGCAGGAGTTCCTCCGCGAACCGCGCCAGCGGCACCCTCAGGTCTGCGTGGTCAACGTACCCCTCCGAGAGCCCGGTGAAACGGGCCAGTTCCTTCACGATCTTCTTCCGTTTGTCGAGCGGCAACGAGGCGCCGCGAAGCAGGGCGTTGTTGTAATCCTCCGCCGCAAAGACCTCGGCCCGGGCCACGACCTCGGAAACCGCGAGCTTCTGCAGGTCCGGAGGAAGTTTCTTGTGATACCAGGCGGTGGCGGCGTAGCTCGGCAGGTAGAGGACGTAAGGGAGATCGTTGCCGCGCGCAAAGGAGATGGTTTCGAAGTTCAGCACCGTCGAGACCAGCATGATGCCGTTTACATTCATGCGATGACGCTCGCGCAGTTCGCCGGAAAGACCGGCAGCGCGCGTGGTGCCGTAACTTTCACCGATGATGAACTTGGGCGAAGCCCAGCGGCTGTTGCGCGTGGTGTAGAGCCGGATGAATTCGCCGACCGACCGAAGGTCACCTTCCACACTGTGGAATTTCTTCGCATCCCCCGGCTTCACCGCCCGGCTGAAGCCGGTGCTGACCGGGTCGATGAAAACCAGATCGGTTTCATCGAGCAGGGAGTAATCGTTGTCCACTGTCTTGTAGGGCGGCGGGAGCGGACTGCCGTCCTCTTCAAGCAACGCGCGGCGCGGGCCGAGCAATCCCAGATGCAGCCAGACGGACGAGGAGCCGGGACCGCCGTTGAACGAAAAGGTGATCGGGCGCTTCGAGAGGTCCCCCGCGCCGTCTTTGGTGTAGGCGATATGGAAAATGGACGCGGTGGGTTTGTCTTCATTATCGCGGAGCAGAATCGTGCCTGCCTTTGCGGTGTAGTCGACTTTCTGCCCGTTAATCGTGATGCTGTGTTTGGTTTCGACGAGCTTTTCCTGGGGTTCGCTGGGCTTCGATTTGACTTTATCGGGTTCGCCGGCCGCCTTGTCGGAGGATTTTTCGGCGGATTTGTCGTCCGTTTTCGCGGGTGCTTCGGCGGCGGATGAGGCCGAAGGTGCGTCGCAGATCAATAGAGCCAGCGCAACCAGAAGCAGTTTGAACATACGCGCATCCTGCCGCCGGGACCGAGTGAACGCAAATCGAAACCGGGACTGCCTGCAGACTATTTTCTCGCTTCCGGGGTCACTTTCAACGCCACGCGCCGGCCGTCGCGCAATACAACCATGTCCACCGGGTCGCCGATCTTTACAGCCTCCAGCGCGTAGGTGTAGTCGTAGATGTTCGCGACTTTTTGTCCGGCGAATTCGACGATGATGTCCCCCCCTTTCAGTCCCGCCTTTTCCGCGGGGCTGCCGCCGCGCACGCCGGAGAGTTTCACCCCTTTCAATTCGGTCGTGTAATCGGGGATGGTGCCGAGGTAGGCGCGCAAGGCGTCGCGACCTCCCGGGCTGGCTGTCTGCTCGACCTTCACGTAGTCCGGTCGCGGCGAACCCGCGGCGAGATCGAGCGCGAGACTGCGCGCGAAACGCGTGACGCGTTCGAGCCCTTCGTAGTTCAGTTTGTCCGAGACATCGGTGGGGCGGTGGTAATCGTCGTGGCTTCCGGTGAAGAAAGCCAGCACCGGAATCCTTTTCGGATAAAGCGCGCTGGTGTCGGTGGGCAGATAAGGGTCCTCCTGCAACACCAGGTTGAAGCCGGCGGAAACGTTTCGCTTTTCAATCAGACGCCGCCACTGGCCGGATGAGCCGATGCCTTGCAGCATCAGTTTGTTGTCGCGCAGCCGGCCCACCATGTCGAAGTTCAAATAGGCGACCACGTTCGACAGTTCGAGCAGCGGGTGCTCGGCAAACCAGGACGACCCGAGCAGCCCGAGTTCTTCGCCGGACCAGAAGG
>QHPW01000235.1:3913-5953 GCA_003219675.1 Verrucomicrobiota bacterium | reverse complement strand
GCGCGGCCAGGTGTTGTCGTTACGCACCCGTCCGTTCGTGGACGCCAGCCGCGCGCTGGGCGCGAGTCACGCGCGGATTTTGCTGCGGCACATTCTGCCGAACATTTACGGAATCGTCATCACTTATCTGACGCTCACCGTTCCCTCAATTCTTTTGTATGAATCGTTTTTGAGTTATCTCGGCCTGGGGATCCAGCCGCCGGAGGCCAGCCTCGGCTCGCTCATTGCCGAAGGCGCGGCGCAAATCAATCCCATCCGCATCTACTGGTGGATGATTGTCCTGCCCGGCTTCACCCTGACGTCAACCTTGCTTGCGCTGTATTTCCACGGCGACGGTCTGCGTGATGCGTGGGACCCGCAAACAGGGAGCGAGTGAGCATTTCTTTGCGCCGTCGGGTTTGATTCGTCATTCGACATTTGTCATTCGGGTTTCCGTCAGGTTACCCCCTGAACCTCTTCCCTTTCTTCTCACCGAACGGATTGCCCCGCCGGCGCGGCGCCCCGGCCAATCGTGGCAGCCGCGTCGGCGCGATGCCGATGTAAATCCAGCCGACAACCAGATGGAGCAGCCAGGCGAATAAGAACCCGACAAAATTGAGCCGATTGAGCCCATAAAGGAAAATCGCGCCGCTCATCAGCAAGGCGCCGGGCCATTGGGCCGCGACCGCAATGCGCCAGCAGCCGGACCAGTTGACCTTGCGGTCCGAATAAAACGCAATCAGGCGCAGCGGCACCGAGTACAGTGTCGCCAGCGCCAGCCAGCTTGCCATCATGCCGGTCACGACACCCGCGCCGATGCCGATCAGCAGGAACGGTCGCCACGCGCCCCACCAGGGGTCGGCTTCCGCGCGATTCAACGCGATGCTCCAGTTCTTTGGATAAGGAACAACCGCGCAACCCAACAATGAGCAAATCCTGAAGCCGTTTCGCTCGAGCTCCAATTGCACGTCTGCGCTCTGGCCGGTCCGGCTGCCTCCCGCTGGGTCAACGACGATGGACAGGAATGTTCCTTCGGCCAGCCACGAAGGCGACGGGCCGTGCCATTCGAGTTGACCGGCCCGAATCGCTCCCGTTTCCGGAAGGCGCGCAATGGTTTTCTGAATCACGGGAAACCAGGCTGAAAGCAAAAAACAGTGCACGCTGGCCCCGGCCAACAACGCGACGATGAATTGAATCAGGAACAATCGACCCAGTGAAGCGCGGGAAAACGCGGCCACCCCGCCAAAGGTAATCGGCTGCCACGGAGGAGAGGGCGCTGGAGTTTCCATCGTTGAGCAGAACAACAATAAACCCGGCAACGGAGAGAACTGAAACCAAATCCTCGCAGGCCGGACACAACTGTTCTGGCAGGTCGTGCCCCAGACCAAACGAACGGCGCGCTGTGCCGGCCCCGGCTTTTGAATGAAGTCTGCCGTCAACCCTGCGGTTCCGGCTTCGCCGGGGGTTGCGTGGCGCTATGCGGGGGTTGAACCACCACCACCGGCAGCGGAAAACGAATTTTCATCACGTCATCCACGAGCACCTCTACGTAGTAAATTCCGGGCGCCGGAAATTCCACTTGCGGAAAGACGGTCACGTTGGTGGCGTGGTGGGAGGCGTCCTGGAGCGTGAACTTGACCTGGCCTTTGCGCAACCCGGTGGTCTGGTCCGGCGCAACCAGGCGCACGGTTTCCATGAACTGGCCGAGCCCTGCCGTCCAGCGGTTGAACACGCAGAGCTTGAAGGCGGTGACCGGCAGTTGCGGCACACGGACCAGCCCAAGGACGCCTACAAGGATGAAATTGCCGTTGGCTTCCGGGCGCACGTCTTCGCACAGCAGCGAGCATTGCAGGTCGGGGAGAATACGGGTGGCGTTCATGATGGGTTTCGAGAATGAGGCTTGAAGTTATTTGCCAACGGCCAGCTCCGCGGCACGAACGGTGTTTCGCATCAGCATCGCGATGGTCATCGGCCGCACCCCGCCGGGGTTGGGCGTGATCTTTCCGGCAATCGGCTGGACGCGCGCGAAGTCCACGTCGCCGACCAGCCGCGACCCGGCTT
>QHPW01000235.1:0-3768 GCA_003219675.1 Verrucomicrobiota bacterium | reverse complement strand
GTTGGCGTGCCTGGATTTTTGAATCAGGATCGCAGCCATCGGTTTGCCGACGATGTTCCCGCGGCCCAGCACGACCGCCTCCGCGCCTTCAATTTTTGCCCCGGAACGGATGAGCAACTCATGCACGCCGGCTGGAGTGCATGGCAGAAAGCCGGTGGTGTCCCCCAACATCAGCTTGCCCACGTTCACCGGATGAAATCCGTCCACGTCCTTTTGAGGCGATACCGCCGCATAAACCCTGGCCGGGGCGATCTGCGCGGGCAGCGGCGCCTGCACCAGAATGCCATGAATTTTCGGATCGCCATTCAACTGCGCGACCAGCTTCATCAAATCATTTTCGGAAGCTGCCTCCGGCAGCACGCGCGTGACCGAAGCAATGCCGAGCCGGGCGCTCATCCGCTCCTTCATGCCGACGTAAACCTGCGAGGCCGGATCTTCGCCGACGCGCACGAAGGCCAGACCCGGTTGCACGCCGCGCTGTTTCAGGACCGCGATGCGTGGCGAAGTTTCGGTGTGGATTTGTTCGGCGATGGCGCGCCCGTCAATGAGATTGGACAACGACATCAGGGAACCACCTGGATCGAATCCACCTCGATGATCGGCGTGTTGATCCAGCGCTGGTCGATGAGTTCTTCGCCCGTGACAATGACCTTTTTGCCGGCGAATCTCTTGAGGTTGATGTCCTCGCTTTCGCTGTGGAGGTAATTGACGATCCTGTGACTCTCCCGATTCTCCAGGCCATACGAAGTCGGCGCCTGAATGCTGCGCGAAACAACTACCGTGCCCTCGCGGCTGACGATACGCTTCGGCGCCGGCGTCTCCGCCGCTACTGCCACGGCAGGTTGTGGCGCGGGAGCGACCGCTTGCGCCGCCGCAGGAGTCGGCGCCGTCTCGACCGCGGGCGCGGGAGCCGGCTCCGGTTTGACCGTTTCAACCGTTGGCGCCGGCAGAGCCGGCGCCGGATTCGGGTTCGCGTTCGCCGCCAATTCAGCGATGTTCGGGGCGGTTCTGTCCAGCATGTCCGCCGCCACGAAGGCATACGCGTTGGTCGGCGCTTCGATTTCCATCCAGTTGCCATCCGTCCGGATTTCTTTCACTTCGCTGCCGCGGTCGAGCCGGCCGATGATGCTGAAATTCTCGCCCGGACCGGCGCGAAGATTGACACGTTTGATGTTCACGGTGTGATTGGTGGTCTCGATGTAAGGCGCATACAGCCAGACCGGGGTGTTTGGCGGCAGTTGTATCCTGGCCCATTTGGCCGGCTCCCCGCGCTTGTGTTTCTTCACAACGATTTCCTCCAGCACAATGACGGTTTCGCCCTTCTTCAATTGGGTGATGACTTCGCTCGTCGGCGAGCCTTGCGCGCGGACGTTGACTCGGTCTTTTTTCACGACAGCCGCCTCCTCGGCCCGGACCGCCAAAACCACCAGCCCGACTGCGACGGAAACTGCCCAGGCCCATCGTTGATTTGTCTTCATAACGTTCAGGAGTAGAAGTTGTATCGCCGGTTCTGTCAATGCTCGTCAGATATGGCACGGCTGCTCCGGCCGCTGTCCGATAGTAAAGTTTTTATTTCCGGCTCGGTCAAGGTTCGCCACCGGCCGGGGCGCAGCTCACCCAGTTTGATGCGGCCAATCTGCGTCCGGCGGAGATTGGATACGCTCAACCCCTGCGATTCAAACAACCGCCGCACCTCGCGGTATTTGCCTTCCGCCAGCTCCAACTCCACCACGCTGTGCGAATTGTTCGCGCTCAACAGCCGGGCCTTCTCCGCCTTCAGCTTTTCGCCTTCATGGACCACGCCGCGGGTCAACTGGCTCAAAGTTCTCAACTCGACCCGGCCCTTGACGGTGGCCAGATATTTTTTCCGGATCCCGTAACGCGGATGCGCCAGTCGCAGACAGAACTCACCGTCGTTGGTGAGAAAAATCAAACCTTCGCTTTCGTAGTCGAGCCGACCGACCGGGTAAAGGTTGCTCCATTCGCGAGGCAACAAGTCGCCGACCGCGCGGCGTTGGCCGGGATCGTTTCGAGAGCAAATGTATCCACGCGGCTTGTTCAGGGCGATGTACAGCTTGCGCCTGGACTTGACCGGTGTCCCTTCCACGCATACGCGGTCGTGTTCCGGATCGATTTTCGTTCCCAGCACCCGGGCCACCTGACCGTTGACCTCGACCCGACCGGCCAGAATGATTTTTTCACCGGTGCGCCGTGAGGCCACGCCTGCATCGGCGAGAAATTTTTGCAGACGGACCATCTCAGTTCGGAACCCAGAACCCCGAGCGCGGAACGAGCCGGATGCGCGTTGTGCCGGTTCACTCGACACTCTGCACACCGCATTCCGCAATCGGCTCAGGTTTCCGGTTTGGTTTTGCGCAAGCCGGAGACGCGGTCGCCCTCCTTCCATTGGCCCCGTTTCTTGAGCAGGGCAACCCGTTCAAAACGCTTGAGCACATTGCGTTTGGCGCCGATGGTGCTGACGGCGCGCAGGCTCGAATGCTGTGACATAGGCCGGTTAAAAGTCAGTGCGTTAAACCGCTAGAGACCGCGGTGCTTTTGCCGCGGGACGGGACTTCTATCACAGCACGAAGCAAATGCAACGGCTAATTTGCTTCAACCGGCCTTTTTGCGGGTGTTGGAAGTTGAACCGCCCGGCAAAATCCAATAGCATCCGAAACATCCATCGCGGGCGTCCGTCCAGTGGAACATGAGTGCATGAACAAATTGGTCAAGAACTCCGTTTGGCTGACCGTCGCATTCCTGGGCGCATGGGCCTATGGCGTCCTCGCCGTCCGGCGGGATGAGCCGGTCAACTCCGCCTACATCCTCACCGCCGCGCTCTGCTCCTACGCCATCGGTTTTCGCTTCTACTCGAAATGGATTGCTGCGCGGATCCTCGCGCTGAACGACCGTCGGGCCACGCCGTGCGAAGTACATGATGACGGCAAAGACTTCGTGAAAACCAACAAATGGATTGTCTTCGGCCATCACTTCGCCGCCATCTCCGGGCCGGGCCCGTTGGTCGGGCCGGTGCTCGCGGCGCAATTCGGGTACCTGCCAGGCGCGCTGTGGATCCTGATCGGCGTGGTGCTGGGCGGGGCGGTGCAGGACTTCGTGATCCTGTTTTGTTCGATGCGACGCAATGGGAAGTCGCTCGCCCAAATGGTGAAGGAGGAACTCAACACCACCGCGGGCGTCATCGGCGTCATCGCCATTCTCGCGATCATGATTATTTTGCTGGCCGTGCTCGCGCTGGTCGTGGTCAAAGCGCTGGCCGAGAGTCCGTGGGGCGTCTTCACCGTTGGCGCAACCATTCCCATCGCCATGCTCATGGGCGGTTACCTTCGCTGGTGGCGAGTCGGGAAAATCCTGGAGGTGTCGGCGATTGGCGTGGCTCTCCTGCTGCTCGCGGTGTGGGGCGGCAAGTTCGTTTACGCGAGTCGAACCTGGTCAAAGTCGCTCGCCCTCCCGGAAGAAACGATGGCCTGGTCGATCATCCTCTACGGCTTTGCCGCCAGCGTGCTGCCGGTCTGGCTGCTGCTTGCTCCGCGCGATTACCTCAGCACATTCATGAAGCTCGGCACGATCTTCGCGCTGGTTGCCGGTGTTTTTCTCGTGCTTCCGGACTTGAGGATGCCGGCGCTCACAAAGTTCATCGATGGCTCCGGTCTGGTTTTTTCCGGGAAACTGTTCCCCTTCTGCTTCATCACCATCGCCTGCGGCGCCATCTCCGGCTTTCACACCCTGATTTCCAGCGGCACTACACCC
>QHPW01000234.1:26157-26580 GCA_003219675.1 Verrucomicrobiota bacterium | reverse complement strand
ATCTGCGGCAGGTCCTCAATCCTTCGCCGGCCAAAGGCTCGCCGCTGAACAACCTGGAGAGCCTGTTCGACGCCATCGAACTGGCGAGAAAGTAACGCCGCTTTTCAGCGTTGCTCCGGCCTCGACCCGTCCATTAACATCGCATCCCGGTATGTCTGCAAGGCTTTCAGCATCGAACGCGCCCGCGGCTGCCGACAACACGGCTCCGCGCGCCGACGGCCGGCGCGCGGATCAATTGCGTCCGATTCGATTTCAGAATCACATCGCGCCTTACGCTGCCGGCTCGACATTGATCGAATGGGGCGACACCCGCGTCATTTGCGGCGTCACGGAAGAGGAAACCGTCCCGCGCTGGATGAAAGAACAGAATATCGCAGGCGACTGGATCACCGCCGAGTATTCGATGCTGCCCTATTCGACCCG
>QHPW01000234.1:23611-26129 GCA_003219675.1 Verrucomicrobiota bacterium | reverse complement strand
CCTGATTGGCCGGGCAATGCGCGCGGTGGTGGACCTGGAAAAACTTGGACCCCGCACCCTCTGGGTGGATTGCGACGTCTTGCAAGCCGATGGCGGCACACGCACGGCGGCAATCACGGGCAGCTATGTCGCGCTTTCGCTTGCCGTCAGAAGACTCCTGGCGGATCTGAAGCTGCAGGCCAGCCCGTTGCTCAAAGCCGTTGCCGCGGTCAGCGTCGGCATCGTGAACCAGCAGGTGTCGCTCGACCTTTGTTATATCGAAGACGCGGCGGCGCAAGTGGACATGAACATTGTCATGACCGAGGCGGGTGAATTCATCGAGCTTCAGGGCGCGGGTGAAGAAGCCACCTTCAACGACAGCCAGCTTGGGGCCATGCTGGAGTTTGGCAAAGCGGGCATTCAGCAGCTCTTCAAGACTCAAAAAACCGCATTGGCAACGTCCGGCAATGCGGCGTGAGCGCCAGGGACGATTCTGCGCCGTGCCGGGCTGCCCTGTTTGGCAAATCTCCCTGAGGACTTCCGCCGAGGGGGAAGAGACCATCGCAGCACTTCTGGAAACGTTACTCGGAGAACCCTCATCGGTTTACGTTGACGCGCAAACGCAGAGAGTTCTGGTTTCGATCTACTGCCCGCAACTGCCGTGTCCAGAATCTGAGATACGCGTTCGGCTGCGCGCGAGCTTGAGGCGGCTCCGTAAGCGCGGCCTGAAGCCGGCTGCAGGCAGAGTCGCGATTAGAAAAATCCGCCCTCAGGAGTGGGTCGAGTCGTGGAAGAAACACTTCAAACCACTGGAATTCGGTCATGCACTGCTGGTGAAACCGAGCTGGAGCCGGTGTAAGCCGCGAGCGGGCCAGGCCGTGATGGTGGTCGATCCGGGTTTGAGCTTCGGCACCGGCCAGCACCCGACGACCGCATTTTGTCTGGAACAGCTCGTCGCCTGCCGGGGAACCGGACGGGCGCGATCCTTTCTCGATATCGGGACTGGCTCGGGAATTCTAGCCATCGCGGCGGCCAAGCTGGGTTATCGTCCGATTCAGGCTTTCGACCTCGACCCCACCGCCGTCCGCGTTGCGAGGGCAAATGCTCTTCAAAACCGCGCAGAGAAACAGGTTCGCATCCTTCAACAGGACCTGACTCGCCTGCCCCTTCGCAGCGCTGCGAAATTCGACGTCATTTGCGCCAATCTGGCTTGCGACCTCTTGATCGATCAAGCCAGGCGCATCTTGAATCGGCTTGAACCGCGCGGCAGGCTTGTTTCGGCTGGCATCCTCAAAACGCAATTTGGCCAGGTTCAGAGTACTTACACTGCGGCGGGATTGAAATTAATCGCGACGCGGACAGAAAAGGAATGGCAGTCGGGGGCCTTTGCTTTCCAGGAATGAGCTTTGTCGCAGGCCTCGACCGATTCGCCTGGTTCCTTTTGCGCAGGCCGGCCAGGAAACATTTCCTTGCTGTTGAACATTTGACTCCTGGTCAGGTCAGATTATGTTGAAGCAAGTTCGACAAACCGTGATGGCAGCGTTAACAAAGACGACACGGGAAATCCAAAGGGGGCTGGCATTGTTTTCGCTGGAGGTGGTTTCAAAAAAAACCAACAAAGGATCTGAGCCATGACGAAGACCCTCGACGTAATCACCGACGTGATTCGTAACACCAAACATCCCTTCCGCCAGGTCGATGACCGTCCCGACAAACCGAAAAAGCACCGTTACGAACGCCGTAAAGTAAAGGAATACCTCAAGTTGTGCGATTGGGCCTCAGAACCTCAAAGCTGACGCCCGCAAGATCCGACAAACGCCGAAGCAAGTTAAATCCGCCCGATCTGCGGTTGAAGCAGTTGGCTGTCTGGAACCGCGCCGGATGTTTGGCCGTCACGGCGACTGGCACTTCGGACAGACGCCGAAAAATTCCAGCTTGTGCGTAATGGCCCTGAAGCCGTTTCGGGCCGCGATTTCCTCCTCCAGTTCGCGAGGAAAGCAGTCTTCGATTTCCACAATCCGCGAACAGCGGACACAAACCAGGTGATGGTGATGTCCATCGTCGCCCTCACTCACCAGTTCGAACCGCGCCACGCCGTCGCCAAAGTCAAAGCGTTTGACCATGCCCATTTCCTGGAGCAGATGCATGGAGCGGTAAATGGTCGCGAGGTCGCAGTTGCCTTCCCGCATGGCCGCGAATATTTCCCGGTTGGTGAGCGGATGAGGATGTTGCCGCAGGATCTCCAAAATGGCCCGTCGAGGGCCGGTGATTTTACGGGATCGCTTGCGCAGCCGGCCGGTCAGATCGGCCAATTGCTCGCCCCGCGGGTCGTGAGAATGTGAGTGGGCTTTCATGCTCCAGAACTCGTCAAAGGCCAGTCACCATGATTCCTCCAAGGGCGGGATCAGCGCGACTCTTTCGCGTCGGCGCCATGTTGAATACGCTTCTCCAACGGCTGGGCTTCAGGGCTGTGGTCGTGCCCGGTCGACTCAAAGCCGCCGATCACTACGGAAACGGCAACACCGACGAGCAAAGCCAG
>QHPW01000234.1:21757-23550 GCA_003219675.1 Verrucomicrobiota bacterium | reverse complement strand
GCCGTCTGCAGAAACCGGCCGGCACCCAGATAGAACAGAAGCAGACCCGCCGGATTGGCGAGCGCAAACAGGCCATTGACCCAGTGGCGCAACGACCTCGACGTCCTGCCTACGGCCAGCAGTGTGCCGACCGCCAGCGCGTCAAACGGTTTGTGGAGAAAAACCACGAGAAAGGTTCCGAATCCGAGCAGGCCGTGCGTTCGACCCAGCCGCCGGTCAAGCTCCACGCTGGCGGCAAGCGCGACGCCATCCAGTAATGTATGAACCGTCAGACCAAAAGTGGCGCCCATCCACGACAGGCGGCGCGCCGATTTGTCCGCCAGCGTTTGTTCGCGGCCGTGGTGTTCGGGGTCCGAAGAAGCTTCGGCGTGTCCGTGTGTCTCGGGCGCCTCTTCCGGCACATCGTGATGATGGAAATGAAGGTAGCGTTGCACAAAGAACATGGTCAGAAACCCGCCCAGCACCCAGCCCATGGTCAGGTCCGCCGAGTGAAACTGTTCCCACGCATGCGGCACGAGATGCAAGATCCCCACTCCGAGCATGAGACCGGCAACGAAACTCGTCGCCACCTGCACCCGGGTGTGCGTCAGCCGCACCAGCAACGGCAGCCAACCTCCGAGCAGAGAGGACGAGAGAATCAACGCGCAATAAACTGCAAGCAGGATCATCCACGCCGTTGAACCGCCAGAATTGTTCACGATGAAATCGCCGAATCCCGGTGCGATGAACCAGGGTTTCTCAGCCGGACGCTCCGGCCTGTCCGCGTCGCCGCGAACTCTCCGCACCCCGCGGGCCGCCGCCGGGTCCGAACCTTGTTGCAAATAATTTGCACTCCGGAGGGTTAAAAATGCTCCGCCGTGTGTGACTCGCGGCGGAGCTGCAAAAGCCCGGTTATTTCATCAGGAGCATCTGCCGGGCGCGTTTGATGGCGCGGTTCAATCGCCTCTGGTAATGAGCGGGAAGACCGGTGTACTTGCGCGGAAGGATGCGGCCGGCGTCGGTGACAAACTGTTTGAGCAAATTGATGTTTTTGTAGTCGAGTGCGTCCGCGGTGAAGTCAATCTTGGGCTTGGGGCGCGGGGTGCGGACCTCCATAGTGCCCCGGCCGCGAGAACCGCGGCTCGGTTTGTCTATGTTCGTCTTGCGCGGCATAAGAACTATTTGATTTCCCGGTGCAGCGTGTGACGGCGCAGGGAGGGGTTGTATTTTCGGAGCTCAATTTTCTCAGTCTTCAACTTCTTGTTTCGCGTCGTGATGTAACGGGAGGGTGATTTGCCTTCCTTGCGGGCTTCGGTGCATTCGATCGTGACAATCTCTCTGGGCATAAGTCACTCCTTTTCCTTCGCCGGCTTTTCCTCCGCTTCCTCTTCTTCTTCAACTTCGACCGCTCCGGCGGAGTCGACCGAACCGAGCTGGCCCAGGCGACGCTGCCGCAAGGCGCCTTCTTTCTCGAGCTGCGCTTGAGCCTCGACCGTGAACCGCGTCCAGGGGATGGCATCCAACCGCGCCTTGGGGATCGGCTTGCCGGTCAGTTCGCAAATGCCATAAGTGTTCTTCTCGATCCGCTTGAGCGCCTCTTCGATTTCGTAGATGGCGTCCTGGTCCGAGGAAAGCAGGCTGAGGGCAAAATCCCGGTCGAAATTGTCCGTCCCGGAGTCGGCCATGTGCAGGCTGTAACCGGGCATTTCCTCCGCCGACTCTTTGGCCAGTCCGCTCATCTGATTCAACAGGCGTTCGCGGAGTTCGAGCAGCGTGTTGTAATACTTCACCCATTCGGGTTTCACCTTCACCGC
>QHPW01000234.1:15346-21743 GCA_003219675.1 Verrucomicrobiota bacterium | reverse complement strand
GCCAAGAATCGCCGCGGCAGTCGCTGAGCCCAGTTCTTTGCTGGCCGGTCTCCCGGCCGCCTTTTTGGTGGTCTTCTTCTTCGTTGTCACAAGCAATCAAAGAGTGCGTTCCACGGATTTCCGTGTTTCCCGCCGGGTTGGTTCCAGCCAACGCCATTTAAGAGCGCGTGAATGTAGCAAAGGAAACCAAAAGCGCCACAACAATTTTTAGAAACTTTGATGGTAGAAGAGCCGGGAGGGTCAACGAACGGCGTGGAATTCAAAACCCTGCCCGCGCGGTCCGCCCTACCCCTTTTCGATGCAGGCGTAAGCGTTATGATTGTGGATGCTCTCGTGGTTTTCCGCCTCGACCTTGTACCAGGTGACCTCCGGACGCGCGTTGAGTTTGAGCGCCACGTTGCGGACAAGGTCTTCTACGAAAACGGGGTTTTCGTAGGCCCGCTCAGTGACCGCTTTTTCGTCCTGGCGCTTCAACAAAGAGTACAAATCGCTGCTGGCCGAACTTTCAATGATCGAAATCAAATCTTCGATCCAGATGGCTCGGCGCGAACGAATCTGCACAGTCACGATGCCCCGTTGATTATGGGCCCCGTGCCGGGCGATCGCTTTGGAGCACGGGCACAACGTCGTCACCGCAGCCTGCACCGTCAGCACAAAGTCGATTTCCTTGCCGCACGCCGTGGCATCGAAGCGGGCGGTGTAGTCCATCACGCTTTCCCGGCCCGAGGCCGGCGCTTTCTTGACCAGGAAAAACGGGAATTCCATCTCAAGATGCGCCGTCACCGCCTTCAATTTTTCCTGCATCGCGTAGAGGATATCTGTGATGTTCTCCACGTGCACGACGCTGCCGTGCGCATGGAGCACCTCGATGAAGCGGCTCATGTGCGTGCCCTTGAATTCCTTGGGCAAATCCACATACATCCCGATGGTGGCTATCGTGTTTTGCAGACTTCGCGCCTTGTCGCGCACCTGCACCGGAAAGCGCAGTCCGCGGACGCCGACCTTGTCGATACGCAGCTGGCGATCATCCCGTTCGCTCTGTTTGTCGTGGAGTTTCACCCGTTGCTTTCCGTCCGGCTCCACCGCGCGCTGAACAGTAACAATCTCCGACGGTTTTGCAAAAAATTTTCCGAGCAACGCCGGCAACAATCCGGGGATGCCCCGGAGTCGGAGGCAGCCTCCACAGAATTGCATGAGGGTTGCCATCCGTCATTTGACTTCGTCGCGTCCATGCCTGATACCTTGATGCATGATAACGGTCGGAGACATCGTCACTTGCGGCGCCTTGTTGTTGGTTTTTGCGCCCGGCCACCCGTCGCTCGCCGCCGGCACGTTTTCCGTCGCCACCTATAATCTGGAAAACTATCTCGATGAACCCGCCGGCGGGCGGCGCCCGAAATCCGAAGCCGCCAGGGCAAAAATCCGCGAGAGTGTCCGCGCGCTCAAACCCGACGTGCTCGCGGTCCAGGAAATGGGCAGCACCAACGCGCTGCTCGAATTGCGGGAGTCGCTCAAGTCCGAGGGGCTCGATTATCCCTACTGGGAACACGTGGCGGGATTCGACACCAACATTCACGTCGCCGTCCTAAGCCGGCTGCCGTTCGCCGCACGCCGATCGCACACCAACGAAGGATTTCTCCTCAATGGCCGGAGATTTCGCGTCAGCCGCGGGTTCGCCGAGGTGGATGTGCAAGTCAACGCGCGCTACAAATTCACGCTCCTTGCCGCTCATTTGAAGTCGCGGCGCGAAGTGCCTGAAGCTGACGAGGCCGAATTGCGCGAACAGGAGGCTGTGGTTTTGCGTGAAATTATTGACACCCGCCTGAAAGCGACTCCGGATGTGAACCTGATCGTGCTCGGCGATTTCAACGACCTCAAGGACACCAGGCCGGTGAAAACCGTCATCGGTCGCGGGAAGAACGCGCTGGTGGATACGCGGCCCGCCGAACGCAATGGCGACGATTCAAAGACGCTCAACGGTCACACGACGCCACGCAACGTCAGCTGGACGTACTACTTTGCAAAAGACGACACGTACAGTCGCATTGATTACCTTCTTTTGAGCCACGGGATGGCCCGGGAATGGCAGTCGGATGGCACGTATGTGCTGGCTTTGCCCAATTGGGGCGTGGCCTCTGACCATCGACCCATCGTCGCAGCTTTCGTTGCTGAGGATCGCTAGCGTGCCACGCCTGGACCTCCACCTCGCGTCGATCATCTGCGAATGACCGGCGGCGCCGGAAGCGCCGGTTTGCTCGTTGAATACAGCGGCGTGACCGGCGCGTAACGCGGGCTGCTCAAGGCGCGCAGTTCGCGATACAACTTGTCCCGGGCCCAAAGCAACAAGGGCAAATTGATGAGCACGTCAGGGACGCAAAACGCGGCGGCGGGAAGAACCACCGTGTACAGCACCGCCAGCCCCGGCGCGAGACCCGGTTTTTTCGCCGTCAATCCCAGCAGCATGCCCATCCACGCGGCCGCCAGGAGATCGCAAATCAATTTGGGAACAGCGCTGTAAACATAGAGCAATCCCATCATGATCCCGGCAGGAAAGGTGTTTGGCAGATCCATCAAAAAGACCGACACCAACAGCATGATCCCCACGCTGAACAGTGCGATGGTCGGCGCGAGAAACACGCGACGCAACGCCATCCATTGGCTCCGCAGGATTTCATCGATTGTCAAAGGCGTGCACAGCAGCAGCTCCAACGAACCGGCCTGACGCGCTTCGGCAAAAAACCGGCACGCGTAGACCCCCACAAATATCCTCAACAACCCGAGCATGAAGGGCCATGCGTGTTGCCCGATGGCGACGGCGATAGCCGGATCAGGAGAAGGCAGCACCACCAACCCCACCGCCAAAGCCGCCCAGATCAACCACCAAGCCGGGGTGACTCGGCTCTTGCGAATCGCAAGCCAATACACGGGGTTGCGTTCGAGCAGCGGCCCTCGCTTCGACGCCCGGCGCGATTGAGCCCGGTCCAGGGCGGGCGTCCGTTTATTGCTTGAAAATGAAATCCATCCCGAGCCGGGACGCCACACGCGCGGGAGCAGAACGCCGGCGCACCCCAGAAGGACCCAGGACAACAGGTGTGTGAACAACAGCGAATACCAGAAATTGTTTCCCCGCAGCCGATACGAAAAATCAAAAGCCAGATGCCACGCAGTCAGCGGGCTCGGCAATGCGAGCCCGGCCAGGCCGAAAACCAGTTCAACAAACGGGTGAATGCTGCCCACAGCCACGATCAATCCCCCTGTCACCGTCATCGCCCGATGGTTCTGTTGGCTGAGCGAAGAAACGAGCATCCCTGCCGCCAGAGAAAAGAAGATCGTGTTGAGACAGACCAGCGCCATGCGCCAGAACTCGCCCGCGGACGGGGAAAATCGCGATCAGTCCGTGGCACGCGCTGAGCGAGCGCTCCAACAGCTTCCCGAATACTACGTCGTAGCCTTTCAGGTCGGTGAGGAACAGCAGCCCCAGGGTGCCTTCCCGCCTCTCCTCGCTCAGGCAATCGGCGGTCAGAAACACGCCGGCCAAAGCGCTGAAGCCCAGCGCCAGGAGGCTCAAAAAATAAAAGAGTCCGCCTCCGATTCCCGCTGCGCCGGTGCCCGCCACGGACGCGTACAACAACGCCAGACTCACTACTCCCGCGCCTGCCATGGCAAAGGCCAGCCGGGTCCAATAGGTGATCGGGCGCCTGGCCGCCACGCGCAGCTCGCGGTCAACGATGGGAAGAAATATCATTCAGTCCAACGTGCCCAGGTCCACGGCGCGATACCCCTTCGCGCCAGCCGTTCCCCTTGCGGCTTGAATTCCCGCGGCTTGTTCCCTGGATCAAGGTGCGGACCGGGTCATGGCTGGCTGGCAATCGCCGGCGGCAACGCGGAGTCGGATTGGTCGCCACGTCGTTTGAACAAGGCCAATGGCGCCCGTCCAGGCACAAACCGCTGCGTCGCCACCGTCCTCAAATCGCGGAGCAATCGAAACCTCGCCCACAGTGAAAAAAAGATGTCGGCAATCATTCCCATCGCGAACCAGAGCCCCAGGAAAAAAGGCCATTGAATCTCGACGCGATGCCACAGCGGCGTGAAGGTCGTCAGCATGACCAGCCCTGCCCAGGCGCCGCAAGGCAAAACCAGGACGCGGGCGACAGTCGCGCTGGCGGCGCGGTTGGGACGTTTCGAGACAAGCCCGATCCACATCCCGGCCTGGCATAGCGTGTAAACGTCGCCGATCAACGTGACGATTTGCGCCGAACAAAACCAGACCCAGAAGTTATCGCCTCCGGAACTCAGATGCCTTGCTCCCGCCAGCATGAAAATGAAATCCAGCCCGACGACCACGAGGACCGGCCACAGGAATTGCCGTTTCAACACCAGCATTTGACCGCGCAAAATCTCGGTAACCGTCAGCGGTGTGGAGAGCACCAGTTCCAGCGCGCCGCTGCGATGGTCGGGGCCGAACCTTTGGCACGCTTCGGAAACCACCCAGAACTTGTGCGCGATGTGCAGAATGCACGCGGTGACGACGTAGGTCCCAACGTCCAACCAGCCCTCGCGCCATTTCAAGGCGCCCCAGGTCCAGAGACAACCGGCCAGGCCAAGAAAACCCCAAACCAGCATCGGCTTGAGCCGGTGCCGCCCGCCCAGCCAGAAACAGGGACTGAGGTCCAGCAGCCGCCTGCGAAAGGCCGATCGTTCCGCCGCGTTCCCGTAGCTCCATCGCTGCCAGCGCTGACGCCAGCGAGCCGCCAAAGCTCCCACCGGCTTGTCCTGCCAGGAGTTTCGCGCGGCAATACTGGCGAGCGCAAGAAACAGCCAGGCGAATCCGTGTGTGAGAACGACCGACCACCGGAATTCGTTCGGGCCTGCGCGGTACTGCGCGTCAAACACCAGCGCATACGCGTAGCCGACACTCGGCAGCAGGAAAGCCGTGTTCACTGAAGCGGCCTGGTGTTGATAGGCCAGCCAACCGCCCAGGCTGGGCAAGCCCGCGTTGATGAGCAGAACCAAAACCAATGTGCCCGACATCGCCTTCCGCGCGCTCCGGCTCGTTCCAGAGACAAAGATTCCCGCCGCCAGAGAGAAAAAAAGCGTGTTGGCCAGGACCAGTACGATGCGCCAGAACTCTCCAATCGACACCCCTCCCAACAACAGCGGAATCGCCAGCACCGGAAAAATCGCGATCAACCCGTAGAACGCGTTCACCGACGTGGCGGCCAGTTTGCCCAGCACAACATCGTAGCCCTTCAAGTCGGTCAGAAACAAAAGTCCAAGCGTGCCTTCGCGCTTTTCCTCACTCAGACAGTCGGCGGTGTAACGAATGCCCGCCACCAGACTGCTCAACAAAAACAGGCCCGAAAGCACATAGAAGATGTGCTGCCCCAATTCCTTGGGAGCCACTTGTCTTTCAAACCAAAACGTCCCTGCGAACACAAGAATCGCCGCCAACGCCGCCGTCGCGCGGTTCCAGTAGGTGCCGCGGCGGCGTGCCGCCGTACGCAACTCTCGTTCAACAATCGGCAGAAAAGTCATTCTATAATTTCAAGCAACCGACCTCGCAGGCAAAGAGGGTTCAATCCAACGCCATCGCCGCATTTTCACTCACCAGCGCCGCATGTTTGCGCCGGGTGGCGCGGCTGAACCAGCCGATTCTTCCCGGCTGATAGCGCTGGGTCGCCGCTTCCCTGAAATCATTCAGCAGATGTCGCCGCGCCCACCAGACCCCGAACAGAAAATTGTTCGCCAGCCCGATTCCGAACCAGAAATAAATGTTGAAATCCTCGCCGGGCTGAAACGCGCCGCGTCCGGACCACCGCCACAGAACCTCCAACGCCAAGCTCCCCGCGTAAAGCGCCCCCCAGGGCAGAATGAGCACGCGCGCTATGGTGCCGAGAATGGCGCGGTTGAGACTGCGCGCCGTCAACCCCAGCCACATCCCCACCCAGCTCAAGGTCACGACATCCACCACCAGCGCGACCAGATTGGCCATCACCAGACGGGTTGAGAATTGTTGCCGAAGCAGAAGGAATTCGAACAGGAGAATCACCACCAGCGGCCGGGCGAACAGGCGCTGCAAAGCGAGCCATTGGCCCAGCAGCATCTCGCGCGTCGTCAGCGGCGTGGACAACAGCAGTTCCAGCGCGCCGATGCGGCGGTCTTCGGCCAGCCGGGTGCAAGCCTCGGAGATGACCCACAACTTCAGAAATGTCTGGAACAAGAGAACCGTCGGAACCAGCGTCTTCCGGTCGAACATGATGTCGCTGTACTGGAACCAGCCCCAGAACCATGTGCCTGACACGGCCGCGACATAGAGCCAGACATAAAACGGTTTCCAGCGCTCGCGGTTCACCAGCCACAGAAACGCGTTGATGTCCAGCAGCCGCGCGCGATGCGC
>QHPW01000234.1:0-15216 GCA_003219675.1 Verrucomicrobiota bacterium | reverse complement strand
CAAACGTCGCAAATGCCGTGGATGAAGTAAGCACGTAGCCGAGCGCGTAACCGGGGCTGAACGCCAGAAATGGCCAAATTGCTCCCGGGCGGTTGAACGACTGAGGAAAACCGGTCACCAGGACAAACGCCAGCACGAACGGACCGAACGTCAGCAACAGCACCACGAGAATCGTGGCGAACATGCCCTTGCGCTCGTTGCGGCTGAGCGTGGACACAAAAATGCCCGAAGCCAGCGAGAGGAAGAGCGTGTTGAGCAGCACCAGCGCCGATTGCCACAACTCCGTCGCCGTCACGCCGCCGAGTTGGACCGGCAACGAGATGACCGGCAGAATCGCCAGCAGCGCGTAGATGGAATTGACCGATGTCGCCGCCAGTTTGCCGAACACCACGTCGTAACCCTTCAGATCAGTGAGAAACAGCAAGCCGAGCGTTCCCTCGCGCTTTTCTTCGCTGAGGCAATCCGCCGTCAGCCGCGCGCCGATGAACAGGCAGTAGCCGAACGCCAAACCAAACAAGGTGCGAAACAGATAGCGCCCGTGCATCGCGGACGGGACGGCCTGCAGGAACGTCAGCATCATCCACCCGAACATGACGATGGCCACCAGCGCGGCGGTGACCCGCATCCGGTAGGTGTCGCGCCGGCGCGCGGCCACGCGAAGCTCACGTTCGACGATGGGAAGAACCGTCATGACACCAAAACAAATCTTCGGCAATGGAGGTTGCGATATAAAAGCCCGCCTGTCGCGGCTCCGAATACGATCTGCAGGACCGTCGCCCAGGCAAGGGCAGTGCCCGTACCGAACCGGTACGTTAGCGGATTCAAGTGCATGAGAAAAAAGAACCACCGCCCGCCCCAGAGCGTCAGCCAGGGCAGGACCAGGCCAACCGCCAACGTCAGCAGCCAGGCGGTCATGAAATGTCGCCGCGAAAGCGAGAAGTAAAAGCCAACGCCGGGGATGGTCACGAAACTGCTCAACAGGAACAAGGCCGAGGCAGAATTGGGATTGTTGTTGGGATCATCGTCGCCCGGCCAAAGAAGGTCAAAACTGCCGGCCTGGAAAACAAACAAGCACACGACCGCCACGGTGCCCAACGCCGGAAGGAGCTGTCCCCAGACTCCGCGCAACCGTCCGAAGATGATTTGTCCCACGGAAAGAGGCGTGACCAGGATCAGTTCCAACGCCCCACTTTGCCGCTCGTGAGAGAAACTGCCGGCGGCGCTGGCCGCGAGGCCGAGAATGAGCAATAAGGCCAGCGGCAACTGATACCGCACGAAATCATCCTCAGCCGCCATCGACGATTCCACTGCGATGACGAACAGGCACCAACCCCACTTGGTGATGCGGGCCGCGGCGGAACGCTGCTGCAACCAGCCCACTGGGTTTCGCTCCAGCCTGCGCCGCATTTTGGAGCGGAACAGTGATTTCCAGAAAAGCGGCGCCAGGAAAAATCGTTGCCAGCGAAGTTGCCGCGCCGTCGGCGGTTGCTCCTGGCGCGTGCGTTCGAGTCTGCGCGCGACCCGGAGAACCATCAATCCTGATGCGAAGATTGCCACCAGGGCTCCTTCACCCACCGTTTGAAGCCAGGCGCGGTTGGCTGCGGCCGGCAAACTGCCGAAAGCTTCGCTCCACATTCCCGCCACGTCGGTGCAAAGGATGGCTGCGCCCGTGAGCATTTCCCCAAAGCTCACTCCGCGCCAGGTGAATCCCGGCACGAACGGCGCCGCCACTTGCAGAAGCAGCGCGAATGTGAACAATCCGCCAAAGCCGAGCAGAAAAATCGCCGCGAGGACTTCGGCCAGGAACAGAGCGCGGTTCCATTGCGTGCATTGTGAGGAGGCGATCAATCCCGCCGCCAAAGCGAGACAAACCGAGCTCAGGTTCACCAGCAGCGCCATAACGCCTTCGCGCCAGGTCACGCCGCCAAGAAGAAACGGCAGCGCCAGCACCGGCAGCGTGGCGAGCAACAGGGTCGCCGCCCGCAGCGCGTGAATCAGCCCCTTGCCAACGACGACACCGCGCGAGGTCAGCGGCGTGAGAAACAATAAACCGAGCGTTCCTTCTCGTCGCTCGCGGCTGATGCAGTCGGCCGTCAGCAGCGGCACCAGGAGCCAGATGGCGATGAACAGGGCGGTATTCAGGTTGCCAAAGAGCTTTGCGCCCGGCTTCGACGCGCTTCCCTGTGGGTCGAGCATCATCATCACGAAGATCGACAGCAGCAACGACACGCCCAGCAGGCGAAGCCAGTAATTAAACGTGTGCCGCGCTTCCGCGCGGAGCTCGCGATGAATGACCGGCCAGGCGTTCATGGCAAAAGCGATGCCGTTGAGCTGCAAGAGGGTTGAACCGGAACAGACCGCGCGCTGGCCGTCCCGCCGATTTAACGCTTTACCATTTTAAGTTCAACGGGTCCCGGCTACTGCGTTTCGCCGCGCGTCACGCGCATGAACACTTCCTCCAGTCCAAGCTCCTCTTCCTCCAGGCCGACCAATTTCACGCCGCCATGCACCAGGGTTTCCGCGACGCAACCCGGGTCGGTGTCGTGGTCGTTCAGCGTCACCTTGAGCCGGCCTTCGGTCTGTTCGACCTGATTGATTTCCGGACGCGCTTTCAAAAGCTCGACGGCCCTGACCTCGTCGCCGATGACTCTGACCCAGAAGACGCGGCCGGTAGCCATCTGGTCGCGCACGCCCTGAGCCTGGCCGGTGTAGATCAGTTTCCCTTTTTCGATGATGGCGACGCGATTGCACAGTGTTTCGAGTTCGCTCAGGATGTGCGAGGAGATGATGATGGTTTTGCCCATCTTCTGCAGCTCCTGCAAAATCGCCATCATCTCGATGCGGGCGCGCGGGTCGAGGCCGCTGGCCGGTTCATCGAGCAGCAGCAGTTGGGGATCGTGGATCAGCACCCGCGCCAGGCCGAGCCGTTGCTGCATGCCGCGGCTCAACGCGCCGATCAGCGCCCCTTTCTTTTCACTCAGACCGACCAGTTCCAGCACGTCGTTGACGGTTTTCTCGCGCTGCGACGACGGGATTTTGTAACACGCGCCGAAGAAATCGAGGTATTCGGTCACTTCCATGTCCTTGTACACGCCGAAGAAATCAGGCATGTAACCGATGACATGACGGACGGCGTCGGCGTCGCGCACGACGTCGTGGCCGAGCACCTGGGCAGTGCCGGCCGACGGCGCAAGGAACGTGGCGAGAATGCGGAGGGTCGTGGTTTTGCCCGCGCCGTTGGAGCCGATGAAACCGAAGAGGTCGCCGCGGTTGACCGTGAGGTTCAGAGCATTGAGCGCGATCATCGAGCCGTAAACGCGGGTCAGGGCGAAAGTCTGGACTGCGGGCACGTTGTTGTCGGGAGGAGGGGCGGCGGACATGACTGAATTGATAAGGGTTATGAGTTCAAAGTTTGGACTGACCCACCGGAACCGCCAGTCGCAACAAGGTGTCGCGATGGCCGCGGACGGTTTTGAAACGGTTCAGGGAACTGTTGTCCGGCGCGTGGCCGGGGTCCCAGGCAAGCAGCACCGCATCGCCGCGCTCGACCGCCGGCGTCAAATCGAGTCCGGCCGGGTAAAGAAAGTTGCGCGTGTTCGGGGCGGCGTTTATTTGAGAAACGAAGGAGACCGCGGCCAGATGCGTGGCATTCGCGTCAAGCCATCGGACCGTGTTATCGCCAAAAGCATGCTGCCGGTATTGGACTGCCATTTGAAATTGATTGCCGTTTTGCTGCACGAAATCCCGCAACGCCACGCCGCTTCGCTGATCCACCGATAAGGTGGAGGTTTTGTTTGGCGGCAGGGTTCCCAGCTCATAAACCCGGTCGCGCACCACGAGCCTGACTTCTTTCAATTCGCGGCCGAGACGGTTTTCGATTGTGGTCTCCCACCGGGCTCCCTGAGGCGTGCCTTTGAGCGCGACGCTGGCCGAGAAAGGATAGTCGCCGGGCTGCATCCAATCGCTGACGAACAACTGGCTGGTCCAGACCGGAACAATCACCTCGGCGTCGAATCCCTTGTCCCGCTGCAGGATCTCGGCCCGGCTCCCGTCCTGTCCGCCGCTGTAAGACCCCATGAACTCGCCACGCAACGTCGCCTGGGGCTGGTCGCCGGAGACTTTGTACCGGGCGTTGACCGGCGAATAGACAGAGGCATAAGTGCGCCCGCGCCATTCCGCCGTCTCGCCATGCGGCAGAATGTCCACCAGATGCAGCTCGTTCCATTCGGTTTCTCCGGCACGGAGTTTGTAGCCGATGTAGTAAATCAACAGGGAAAAGAGCGCGACGTAAATCGGGAAAGTCAGCCAGGTGAGCATCTGTTTGTTGGCCTTCTTGAGGCAATACTGGTCCACCGGACCGATCACCAGCAGGTAAACCACCAGCAGCAGCAGCAACCATTGCACCGGCAGTTTCCGCACCTGCCGGCTGTCGATCATCGCGCCGAACACACCGTCAACGCTCCAACCGCCGTAGGTGGTGAGATATTCCGGGCCGAACCAGCCCGGCGGAACCGAGAGCAACTTCGCCCAAAACCATTCGCGGTTCTTCCACGACCGGAACGGCTCGCGTTCGGGGCTGAACATGAGCACGGTGATCTGGCCGCGGCCGCGCCTGGCCGAAACTATAAGCGGTGTCCCCTGTAATGAAAGCGCGGCCTGGCCGTCTCGAACCGCTCCCGTTGCAACAGGGAATTCGACCTGTTCAAACTCCGAATCCAGGGCGAGCCAACTGGCCGGGTAAGCCACCGGAGCGACGGGCCTGGATGCCGTCGCCGGCCTGTATCTTTGGCTGCTCCGCTGGCCCGTCCGGAAGGCCTCGGCATCCTGCGTGTCGCCGGTGCTTAACCATTGAATGATTTCTCGACCCGATTTGAGCGAGCTGACGCCGGTCAGTTCGCACGGCAGCAGCGGACGCAACCAGGTTGTGGCGTTGATGTCCGAAGGTTGTTCCACGCCGACGATCAGATGACCGCCTTCATGCAGCCAGGCGAGCAAGGCCGCCGCCTGGTTCACTTTCAGTTCAAGCGCCTTTTCGGAATTCAAATAAACGGCGTTGAGACTCTCAAGCGCAATGGGCGTGTCGGGGAACTGCTCCACCGGCAACCGCGCGACCAGTGGCTGCATCGGCGAACGGTTGTTATTGTTGTTCTTGAGCTCAGGCAGTTTGGGCAACCCCCCGAAAGTCCGCGGAGTGGCACCGAGCAGAATGCTTTCCCACGCCAGACCGTGCGGATGAAGTCCGGTCTTCTCCGCCCTGACTTTGCCACGTTCGTCCACCAGGCGGGCGTCCCAGGTTGACGAACCGGCGAAGGTGGGAATGACCAGCCGCTTCCGTGTGTTGGTCGGCAGTTCCACCATGACCCGGCGCGTGATCTGACCGGAAGTCAACTCGAACACGGCATTGAATGGCGGGCCGTCGTTTTGCACCTCGACGGCCACCGGAAACCAGCCCGCCTCGCGCAAGATGCCGTCGGAACCGGTCGGCTGCCCGCCGTAACCGATAAACACGTCGAACT
Source organism: Verrucomicrobiota bacterium (assembly GCA_003219675.1). Taxonomy (GTDB): domain Bacteria; phylum Verrucomicrobiota; class Verrucomicrobiia; order Limisphaerales; family AV2; genus AV2. The sequence continues at coordinate 9,700 of QHPW01000234.1, read as the reverse complement.
GGAGCGCCGCCCGCGCCGATGCCGCCAGCCCAAAAATGAGAATCGCCGCGCCAAGCCATGCCCCCACGCGAGCGGATCGAACCGCTGCAAAGCCGTTTCGGACTGCCGGCTTCGAACCTCGAACTTCAGATGGGGTACTTGGCTCCATATACGATCAGCGCGTTGCTTCAGCGTATAGTCCGCCGACGAAATAGAAGCAATGATGAACTGTGTTCATGCGCCGGAGGTGATTTGGAGCTTCGACTCTTTCCCATGCTCTTTTGCTCAATCTTCATTGATTGGACCATTGGGGCATCACTTTCTCACGCGCAGACCCGAAGCGCGCGAATCTCCTGAATCGCCGGGGATGATCGCGTTGCCCCAAAGTAACCGCGGGCGCATTAAGCCAAAGGTTCCCGCTCATGAACCCATCTCCGGCCGATTTCATGAGGGAAACCGCCCGATGATGTTACAACGCCCGCTCCCGTCCTTCAACTGCCGAGCAGCAGGGTCGGCTTGTTCCGGTCATCGCCGAGCTTGAAGCGGGGGATGGCTTTCAAGGAGAAGGTCACGGCCACGCCGTAGTCGGTCGGGCCGATGCGGTTCTCGCGGACGCGGAAAGTCAACGCCGCCGTCCAGCTCCGGAAATCGCGATACACGGTATAGTATTGTTCCTCCAAAGTTCCGTCGCGCGCCTCGAACCGATGCTGCACGCGTCCAGCCCAGTTCTCGTTGAAACGACAGTAAAAGCTGCTCAGGATGGTGTTGTTTCCGGAGTCCGGCCCCAGCGTCGGGTCGCTCCGCAGATACCGGTGGCCGACGGACCAGCTCCACGTGCTGTTGGGCGACAGCGTGAGCGTGTGGTTCGCTTCGCGCCACTGCCGGCCGTCGATGCGGAAGCGTGTCTCGGAATTGAGCGTGATCCAGGAACGCGGCTTGAAATCCAGGTCCGAATAAACATCCGCGAACGTTCCCTGATCGGGCCGCGGTTTGACACGCCAATCGGTGTAAACCGCCCAGTTGAGCAGGTTCTCCACGCCCTCCTTTCGTCGGGTCTGCAATTTGTTTCTCAGACTGAGACGGAGAACGTTCTGGCTGTCGATGGAATCGATCGAGTTGTAATCGGGAAAATCGACCGGCAACAGCCGCAACGTGGGCAACTGGCTGTCGAATTGCGGCAGTTCAGGCGGCGGCTTGCTCGGCGTGGGAACGAAAACGTAGTTCAGGGACGGTTCGATGATGTGGCGCAGGCCGTCAAGATCGAAGAATCTGCTGCGCGCGCCGTTCCAAATGCGCGACGCTTTGAATGAAACCTCCGCGCCGGTGCTGAACACCCAACGCTGCTGTTCCTTGTTGGTCGCATTCAGGCCATCGGTCTCGCCGTAATCGGTGAACCGCCCGCCCGCGCGCGGCGTCAGGTTCAGCCAGCCAAAAAAAGTCTGAGGCAAAAGCAACTGCTGAAAGCTGTCCGCGCGATAAGCGGCGAATTCGTTGGTGAGGTCATTGGCGAACCTGTGGCGGAACCAGCCGACGGAACTGTCGCTTTCGTAGTAGAACGGTGAGACGCCGAGCTGCTGCAGTTCCCCCGTGAGCCTCACGTCCGGCAGGCGCTCGATCGTCTCGAAAAAATTGTTGATGCGCGGTTGCGCGAACACGTCGAGACTGAAATTGGACCAGCGCCGGTTGAGGTCCAGGAAGGAGCCGGGCTGTGTGTTGTCACGGTATTCGCTTTCGAAGAAGTCGCGAACCACGAATGGATCGCTCTCCTGGCGCAGCACCGCGGTGGCCGTGAGGTTGGTGCGAATGTTCACCTGGTGAGTAAAGCTGAGACGATAGCGGTCCTTCTTGATCGGCACCCCGTTGGTGGAGGAAGTCGGCAGGCCGTTGGTGAACGTCAGAAAACCCGGCTCATGGTCCCGCAGGTAGTAATACTTCACCGTGCCCTGCCCCAGCAGTCCTGCGTCATAAAAAGCATCGGGCCCTCCGCCGAACCCCCGCTTTTCCCGGTAATCGGCATGCAGTGAACCGTAAAGCTTTTCCTCCCAATACCAGTTGTAGGCCCCCAGCAGATAAGGCCCGTAAGAACTCCGATAGCCGGGCGTGAACTCGAAGCTGCCTTGCCGACGGTCAAAATTGCGCCGGTAGTAGGGGAAATAAAAGACCGGCACATTGCCGAAATAGAGCACCGCGTCACGGGCCACGAAATATTTTCCCGGCACGATCCTCAACCGGCGCGCCCGCACACGGAATCCGGGCTTCTCGACATCGTCGGTGGTGACAAACGTATTGGTGGCAGTGTAGGTGTTGTTCGTCTGGTTGGCGCTCAGCCCTTCGCCGGTGGCGTAAAAAGGGGCGCGGCCGGTGCGGAAGTGTTCCGTGTGAATCTGGCGGGTGAAAAAATTGTACTGCAATCGGTCGCCGCGCCAGACCTGATTTTCGTACTGCAGATTGACTGCGCCCACCGCAACCACGTCGCCGTTTGTCGTGTTCAGCCGGCCGTGCTGCGCCGTCAGCACCGCCCCTTTGTAGCGGACCACAAAATCGTTTGTAATGACGACGATGCCAGTCTTGCCGTAGTCGTAGTGGACTTCTCCCGGTTTGATGGCCTGGATGTCAAGGACCTCCTCGTCCTCTGTGGGTTCCTGGGCCGCCGAAGAAAAAACCGCGCTCAACAACAGCAGGAGAAAAAAAATGGGGCGCGCCACGTTCATTGGGCGGGCACAGCTAAACAAAATGGGCGCCGGCTTGCCAAGCCGGGATTTGTTCCGGTTCGCCGCGCTTTATTTGTCCTTGATGAATTCGACCTCGAGTCCGAATTGGTGAAACAGGCTTGTCAATTGCAGCCGCGCCCGCTCTTCGGCATCTCCGCAAATCCCATTGTAGCGCGCCGAGAGGCTCAGATCGCCCACCGCCTGCCGACGCGCGCTTTGCTCCAGGTCCTTGTCGAACGCCCGCAACAGTCCCGTGGTCCGATCCACGACGCGCGTCTTCTGCTCGTCGAGATAAACATCGGTGATCCTGGCCCGAGGCAGTTTGAGGAGCACCTTTTTGTCGTCGATGCGCACGTCTTCGGGCTTGATTTCCTGCAGGTCCACGCCCGCCTTGACGATACCGTGGGCCACCAGCAACACGCGATTTTCGCCATACCACTTGACGTCCTCCAGGAGGACGACTTTTTCGAGCACGTATTTGACCGTGACCAGTTCGGAGAGGGTCTGAACCTGTTTGAGAATGGTTGCGGTGTTTTGAATCCTCGGCGTTGCGCTTAAGAGGGGCAGCCGGACCCAGAGCAACGCGGCAAACAGCGCCACGCCCGCGGCAATCGCCAGCTTCCGCCTGTCGGCGCAAAGACTGGATTGCCGCCGTCCTCAACCGGCGATAGACTCGGTCCATGAGTTCGCCTCTCACCGGACAATTCCCAACGTGTCGTCCCAGGCGCCTGCGCCAGTTCCCTGCCCTGCGCCGCCTCGTCGCCGAGACACGCTTGCATGTGGAACAACTGGTGTTGCCGCTGTTCGTCCGGCCCGGCCGCAAATTGCGTCGGGCGGTTGAAGCGATGCCCGGCGTGTTTCAACTTTCACCCGACGAACTGCTGCGCGACGCGTCGCAGGCGTATGAACTGGGCGTGCCTGCGGTGTTGTTGTTTGGGATTCCGGGCCGCAAGGACGAGAAGGCTTCGGGCGCGTACGCGCGGAATGGAATCATCCAGCAAACCGTGCGCCTGCTGAAGAAGGAACTGCCCGAGCTGCTCGTCATCACGGACGTCTGCCTGTGCGGATACACCAACCACGGTCATTGTGGAATAGTCCATCGCAATCGCTCCGTCGCTCGCATCCTGAACGATCCAACCGTGAAGCTCCTGGCGCGGACGGCGGTCAGTCACGCGGATGCAGGCGCGGATATTGTGGCGCCGAGCGACATGATGGACGGCCGGGTTCACGCCATCCGCGCTATGATCGATCAAAATGGATTCATCGGAACATCTATTATGTCCTACGCAGCAAAGTTTGCGTCGGCTTTCTTCGGGCCGTTTCGCGAGGCCGCGGAATCGGCCCCGCAATTTGGCGATCGGTGCAGTTATCAAATGGACGGCGCAAACGCCAACGAGGCGCTGCGCGAAGTCGCGCTGGACATCCAGGAAGGCGCGGACCTTGTCCTGATCAAACCGGCGCTGGCTTATCTGGACATCATTCACCGCGTCAAAGCGGAGTTCGGCTATCCGACCGCGGCCTATGCGGTGAGCGGCGAGTACAGCATGATTAAAGCGGCCGCAGCGAAAGGTTGGATCGACGAGCGCGCCGTGGTGCTGGAAAGCCTGCTGGCCATCCGCCGGGCCGGTGCTGACATCGTGATTACCTACGCCGCGAGAGAAGTGGCTCGATGGCTGAAGCAAGGCAACCCTTGAGCCCGCTCAGGTTTTCAGGTTCACAAACGAAAGGATGATCAACGCGATGATGAGCACGCCGAGCACAATCGCGGCCGCGATGAAGATTTTGTTCACCTTGTTGCTTTTTTTCGAGAACGCGGGACTGGTTTCGAAACTCACCGGGCGCGTCCCTTTATCGAGGTCCTGCGCCTGAATGCCAATCACGATGGTCTTGTCCAACGGCTTTTTCGCAGGCGCCACTGTCGGCGTCGTTCCCGAGCCGGATTCCAGGCGCATTTCCACCTGACCCAAACGCAGGATTTGACCCGGTTTGAACGCCGATTCGGTAATCTTTTCGCCGTTGATGAAGGTCCCGTTGGTCGAGTTAAGGTCCTTGACGACGATGTCGTTGCCGCGTTGAATCAACTCGCAGTGATGGCTTGAGACCGAAGGCTCGCCGATTTGGAAGGCATTGTCTTCGAGTCTTCCGATGGTGGTCTTGTCCACCTTCAGTTCGTATGTCAACCCCGTCAACCCTTCGCTGAGCACAACAAGTTTGGCCATAGGCTGGTTGGTTGAAAATCATTATCGCGACCGCTTGCGTCAAGTCAAACTGTTTATCCGCCGGACGACGGTACTGCACGGTACTGCGGTCAATGTCCCTCAATCAGCGCGCGGAATTCATCGAACAACGCGGTCGAGTCGTGCGGACCGGGCGAGGCTTCCGGATGATATTGCACGCAGAAGATCGGCCGGGTTTTGTGCCGCATGCCTTCGACGGTCTGGTCGTTCAGGTTGACGCGATTGACCGTAATCGCGGAAGGCAGCGTGGCGGGATCGACCGCAAAGCCGTGGTTTTGCGAGGTGATTTCAACTTTGCCGGTCTCCAGATCCTTCACCGGCTGGTTCGCACCGCGATGTCCGAATTTCAATTTGAATGTCTTGCCGCCAAACGCCTGTCCCAGAATCTGATGTCCGAGACAGATGCCGAAAATCGGAATCCCGCTGCTCACCAGACGGCTCACTGCTTCCACGGCGTAGCCCAGTGCCGCCGGGTCGCCGGGGCCATTTGAAAGAAAAACACCGGCGGGCTTGCTTTTCAACGCCTCGGCCGCCGGCGTTGTCGCGGGCAGGACCCGCACTTTGAATCCGCGCTGGCGCAGACGACGGAGGATGTTGTATTTCATCCCAAAGTCGTAGGCGACGATTGGAATGTCCGCCGCCCGCAAAGGATCATGGACATTGCGGGCGTCCTCGGCCGAAATCCCGTGGACGAGTTTGAAGCTGTTGCTCTGCTTGTTCTCGGGATCCCAGAGAAACGATTCCTTGTGCGTGACCTCCTTGACGTAATCGACCCCGATCAGCCCTCTCCAGGCCCGCGCTCTTGCGACCGCCTCGGCGCCGGAGATTTCCCCGGTCGAGATGAACCCTTTCATCGCGCCGCCGACGCGAAGCCTTTTGGTCAGCGCGCGCGTGTCCACGCCCTGGATGCCGGGAATGCCGTATTTCTCCAAATAGTCGGCCAATGAAAAATCCGCCCGCCAGTTGCTGACCGCGGGTGAGAGTTCACGGATCACAAAGCCCGCGACGTGCGGCCGCCACGATTCCACGTCCTGATGGTTCACTCCGTAATTGCCGATCAGTGGATAGGTCATGGTCACAATCTGCCCTTTGTAGGACGGATCGGTGAGGATTTCCTGATAACCGGTCATCGAAGTGTTGAAGCAGACCTCCCCGCACGCTTCGGCTCGCGCGCCAAAGCCTTGGCCGTGATAGACCGTGCCATCTTCGAGGGCCAGGACCGCGTTCATGGTCGGACCAGGTGAGTTTCTGAAGGTTTCACCTTTGTTCAAGCCAAACCTTTTTGCCGCCCACGATGGTCGCGACCACTTTCCCTTTGAGCCGCCAGCCGTAGAATGGACTGTTGAAGGATTTGCTCGCCGTTTCCTTTTTCCCAAAAACCCATTCGCGGTCGGGGTCGAAAACAGTCACGTCCGCATCGGCTCCGGCGCTCAGCGTCCCCTTGGCCAAACGGAGCAGGCCTGCGGGGGCAACGGTGAATTTCGCGATGAGGTCTGACAACCCGAGCAGGTTGGTGTGATGCAACTGCATCAGAGACAGAGCGAATTCGGTTTCGAGTCCTGTGATGCCAAAGGGTGCGTAGTCGAACTCGACTTCCTTTTCGTAGTCGCAATGCGGGGCATGGTCGCTGCCGAGGATTTCCAAAGTACGGTCCACGATTCCCTCGAGGATCGCTTCGCGGTCCCGCGCCGAACGCAGCGGCGGATTCATTTTGAAATTGGTGTCGTAAACGGGCCAGCTCGGTTGGGGGGCTTCGCCGTTCTGGTAGCCGAAAATCCCCTGGCCGTCCGTACTCCAGAACTTCTCGCTTCCGGCGATTGCGGCATCGGTCAGCACGAAGTGATGCGGGCACGCTTCGCCGGAGACCGGCACGCCCCGCTTTTTCGCTTCCCGGATCAACCGCACGCTCCCGGCCGTGCTCACGTGCTGGCAATGCACGCGCGTTCCGGTCAGCTCCGCGAGCTGAATGTTTCTGGCGACCATCATCTCCTCGCCCGCGGCGGGCCAGCCATGCAAACCCAGCGCCGCGCTCCAATAACCTTCGTGAACGACCCCATCATTGACCAGCGAATAATCCTGGCAATGATCCATCACCGGCAGGTCAAACATGCGGGCATATTCGAGCGCGCGCCGCATCAACTCGTTGTTTTGGACACAATGACCGTCATCCGTGATCGCCACCACACCGGCCCGCCTGAGTGAACCGATTGGCGCCAGCTCCTCGCCGGCGATCCCTTTGGTGATCGCGCCGGTAATGAACACGTTCACCACTCCACTGCGATCCGCTCTCTCCCGGATCAGCGCGACGGTGCCGGCATTATCAATGGCCGGTGATGTGTTGGGCATGCAGACGACCGAGGTGAACCCGCCTCGCGCCGCCGCTGCCGTGCCGGTGGCGATGGTTTCCTTGGCTGTTTGACCCGGCTCGCGCAAATGCACGTGCAGATCGATCAGCCCCGGACAGACGACCAGACCGCTTGCGTCAAATCGCTCAACCTCGGACGCGGCCAGCTTTGTGGCGTCGGGTCCGATGGCGGCAATTTTGCCCTGCACCATGAGCAAATCGGCAACCGAGTCGAAACGGTTTAACGGGTCGATGACACGACCGCCGGTGAGCAGCAACGAATTCATGCGTGCCGGAGGATACACGCGCGCAGATTGACAACGCAAGCATGGCCGTTACAATGCAAGCCGCGTTGCGGGTGTAGCTCAATGGTAGAGTTCCAGCCTTCCAAGCTGGCCATGCGGGTTCGATTCCCGTCGCCCGCTCCACGCTCCCACCCGCGAATCGATTCCGCCCCTGCCGACTGGTTTCGGCGGGTTTTCCAAAGGCGTCGTTGCCGGAAGTGGTTTCACAAGTCGGGGCAGGTCTGCTCGTTTCTCATGGGACTTCACGGACGCTTCGTCAGGAGCCATCGGACCCGGGACTCATGAGATCACTGCCGGAAATCTGCTTTTAAAACTCCCTGCTGAAATAAGAAGATGGCTCTGATTCAGAGCCGCTTAGCCCATCGTCGGCGCGTTGGCCAGGTTCAGGACTTACCTGGCGAAGAGAGCATCCTCGTTAATCGCTTCCGCCGTCTTACGTCGCGGTTCGAGGCATTCTGCTCTGGACTCGAATGGGGGCAGCGGTTTGGCTGCGGCCATGCACAAGGCCAGACAAAAAGCCCACGATAAAACCGTCCAACCCCCACCCAGCAATATCAGCGTCGTTGTCATACTGACCTCGTTCAGCATCGAACGTGCCTGTGGCAATTTCGCACCGCTGAGAGCGTGTGTGTAGGGTGTTTGCCCCATCTGCAGGAGATGTTGTGTCCAGGATCGTTACGTCGGCGTCTCAAGATGAGGCGTAACGATCGATTTGAGAAGTTGTGGTCGATGTCTGGGTTTCAAACAATTCGTGCAAATCCCGGAATTGTCGATCAACCAGGCGGCTCCGCATGAAACGTGCTGTCACCTGCACTATGTTCGCCGGCCGGATAGGTGAAAAAGTCGTAATGTCAGACCATCCGATACTAGCGGTAGATGGTGAGCAGATTCTATTCGCCTTCGATAATGTGGACGACGCCACAGGTTTCCTGCTGAAAGAGGGGAGCGACACCACGACCCTGTTTCGACACAACGGCAAGGATTGGGACAAGGTAGAGAGACCGTGTCCGCAGCGATAGCCTCCTTGGTCGCGCTTCAAAACTGCATCGCAGTCCCGTTGGTTCGCCATTTCTCTTCCGTGGCCCAAAGATCCACCGGAATGAATGATCTGCCGAATTTCAGAAACCGGGTACTCCCGTCGGCAAAGGCATAATCGGAACCGCCGCCTCGAGAATTCTTCGACACCGTCGAATGGCGACTCTGCTCCACCTCCGTCACGTCATTCCCCGGGCCTTCCAGGAAATCCATGTAGAAATGGCCGTGCTGTGTTGGATCGCCCGGTTGCGGCGGTTCGCCGCGCTTTTCTCCGAATGCGATGGTTTCGCTCGGTTCCTTGATCCCGTTTTCAGGCATCGATTTGTCGATGATTGCGTTCAAGGTGAAACTGCCGCCCATCTGCGCTTCGAAATAGTCGTTCCAACCATTGATGATGTAGCTGCGGTTGGTGGAATCGTACGGATAGTTGATCGGGTCGGTGCCGTTGGAGAAAGGATTGGGAATGTCACTCGGACATTTCAGAATGCGGTAGTCCTTATACCCGTCGCGAAGCTGGGTCGGCCAGCGGCCCTTGACGGTGCGTGACGGATAATTCCCGTTGTTGTCGTCGATGTACATGACGGTCGCCAGATTGATTTGTCGGAGGTTATTGACACAGGCGATGCGGCGACCCGCTTCCTTCGCTCGGGCGAGCGCCGGCAACAGCATGCCTGCCAGGATTGCGATAATGGCAATGATGACCAGCAGTTCGATCAAGGTGAACGCCTGAAAATGCGAGCTTACACCGCGCGACAGGCCAACGCCCTCGCTCTTCGGGCCCGCTGAATCAATTTGGAACCGGATTCCTGCAGTGGATTGCTTGTTCATAGTCATAGGATTTGCAACTCGTCCCACGGCCTTCCTTTCAGACGCAATCGCCTCGAATAAGTTACAGGGGGACTCGTCCACTTACTGCGCATGTTCTCAAAACAAAACGTGTTGATCGTCCTGGCCGTCCTGCTGGGAGGCATTTACATTTATTACTTCACCGACTGGATTAATCACCCGCATATTCAAATAATTGCCCAGACCCGGCCTATCCAGCCCAGAGGTCCGGTGGCGAAGGTTTATCCGGTTTCCTTCCTGCTC